>CAIRDL010000419.1 GCA_903877345.1 uncultured Oscillochloris sp.
ACGAACTGGCTTTCACCCTGCGCCCGGACAGTTTGCCCGCCAGTTTCGGCTTCACCTACGGGCACAGCTATCGCTGGTACGTCGAGGTTTACGACGGCGACCCCAGCAACGCCGAGGCGCAGTATGGCTACAGCTTTAACGAGCGGGCGCTCACGCTGCGAAACGCGCCGTTGCCGACACCGCCGACCGCCCGTACACCCGAGACGGGCGAGCCAACCGCCGGGGTTGCGAACGCCGACTGGACGCTGCTGATCTATGTGGCGACTGACAATGCGTTGGGGGATCTTGAACGGGCACCGGGCTTGGGCTTCCCCACGAAACAACTGGCGAATCTGCCCGGCCTCGCGGCACTTTACCCGACAGTGAATCTGGTCAGTTATGTGGATCGCTACGGGCCTGATGGGATTGAGCTTTGCGCCTACCCGCCGGGCAGCGTGCCCGATTGTCGGGTGCGCGCCGAGGCGAATACGGCTGACCCGCAGACCCTGGCGGACTTCATCGCCTACGGACGCGAGCGCTACCCGGCGACGCACACCGCTCTGCTTATCGTGGCCCCTGGACAGGCGGCGGGTCAGTTGGCGCTTGACGAGACCACGCCGAACGCTCCCGCGATGAGTCTGGCGGAGCTTGCGGTGGCCTATCAAGGGGCTAAGCTTGGCGGAACGACGAAACTTGACATGGTGATCTATCAAGCGCCGTTGCTCGGCAGCGTTGAAGTTTTGCAGACGACGGCAGCTTACGCCCGCTATATGGTCGCCTCGGCGGGACAAGTCTGGCAACTGGGGCCGTACGCGGCGCTGGTGCCGGTGTTGGGTGGGGCCAACCGTGCCGATGTGACCGCCGTAGTGAGTGCAACGGTCAGCGCCTATGACACGACGGCAGCGGCGGTTAGTGCTGGGGGTGCGGCCACTTGGGCCGCCTATGACCTTGAGCGGGCGGATGCGCTGAGCCAAGCGGTTGAAGCGCTGGCTACGAGCATCGAGACGGCGTTGGCGGCAGAAAGTACGGTGGCGCGGCCCGCTCTCGCAACCGCTCTCGCAGCGACGCAACGCTACGACGCTTCGGGCAATGGTCGGCTTAATGCGCTGGGGACGGGCGACGGGCAAGTGGTGTTGGCGGAAGATGCGTCGGTGGATCTGCGCGACCTCGCCACGCAGGTGCAAGGTGTGGCGGGCATGCCAACCGCCGTGCAGGCGGCGGCGGCGACACTGGCAACGCTGCTTGATGCTGTGGCGCAAACGCCCATCACCACCAGTGCGATCCGTTGGGACAAGCACAACAGCCAGATGAATCTGGGGCGGGCGCGGGGGTTGGCGATCTTCTTTCCTAACGGTGACCGTTTCGGCGGGCAAGCGACGTTAGCGCAGAATTACCACGAGGCTGATCCGCCTGCGGGCACCCGTTGGGCGGCGATGCTGTGGGCTTATCAAGCGAGTGTTTTGGCCGTTGGCCCTGGTGGTGTCACCGAGGGTGGGGATGGCGGGGCACAATTGCGGCCCTTGCCTGGGAACTTCGTGGGTACGCGCCTGTACTTGTATTTGCCGTTGGTTGCACGGTAAGGGTTCAGGTCGGGCGCAACAGAACGCCCTGCGCGTGCTGAGATGGTAAAGCTGGAACCGCCGCATTGCTACCGGGAAGCGCACGCTTCAGTCTTTGCGTCCCTCTTCGCCCTGTGCTAGACTAGCCGCACCAAGGTCGTCAAGCTAATCCCCGCGCTGTGCTCGCTTACGCAACCGACAGGGCAGCGGTACCCCGTTTTTTCGCCATTGTCAAGCAGTGCCATGCAGCCTAACACCCCCTTCAGTTGGTAATGCCCCGGTGTTACAGTGTCGGATACGTGGGGTGGCAACGCGCACCGGTTTTGAACAGGTTTAGCTAGAATCTGGAGGGCAAGATGGATTTGCGCCAACTCCTTGAAGACCCGGAAACGGGGCCAGTCTTGGTGGCACGCGCACATGCTCTTGCGCTCCAAGAAGATCACGTCGCTGGGCAGCTTGGGGCCGCGACGCTTACCTTTCGCCTCGGCGGAAGTAGCTATAGTCTGCCTGCCACCGCCGTGCGCGAGGTGCAAGCCCTCGGCACATATACCCCGCTTCCGGCGGTGCCGCCCTTTATTTGCGTCCTCGTCAACGTGCGGGGTCGCTTAATCACTG
>CAIRDL010000420.1 GCA_903877345.1 uncultured Oscillochloris sp.
CTACAATCTACAATCTACAATCTACAATCTACAATCTACAATCTACAATCTACAATCTACAATCTACAATCTACAATCTACAATCTACAATCTACAATCTACAATCTACAATCCAGGAGTACACAATGGCAACACACATTATGGTCATTGATGACGAGCCGCTAATCGGTCGGCTTTTGGAATATCAACTTGGCGGGGTGGGCTACGTGGTGACGGCCTACACGCGGGCGCACGACGCCTTGAGCGAACTGGCGCACACGCAGCCCGATCTGATCCTGCTTGATGTGATGATGCCGGAACTGAGCGGTTGGGATGTGTGCAGCCAGATTCGGCGCAGTTCGAGCGTCCCCATTATCATGTTGACCGCCAAAGATGGTGACGATGATGTCGTGCGGGGGCTCACCAGTGGGGCTGACGACTATGTGGGCAAGCCTTTCACCCAAGGGCAACTGGTGGCGCGCATTGAGGCTGTTCTGCGGCGGTCGCGTGGAGCGCACACCAGTACGTCACACATGCCCCAAACCCCCGTGGCCCCTACGCCCGTCGTGATTCCCCCGGAGCCGACCGCCACCACACCAGCCCGTGTCCAACTGCCGCGCCTTGGGCCGCGCCTTGCGGAAGCGCGGCTCCAACGTGGGCTTACGCTCCACGAAATCGGGCGGGTCAGCGGCGTGCGGTGGGAGTTTCTCCAGGCGCTTGAGCAGGAAGCCTTTGGCTCTGTGCCGCGTAGTGAACTGCGCCTTGCGTTGCGCACCTACAGTTCGTTACTCAACATTGATCTTACGCCCTACACCCGGCGAACGCTGCGGCAACCCAGACCGCTCCTGTCCAGGCTTGGCATGGTGGCGCTGATCGTGGTGCTGCTGCTGATCGTGGTCGTCTTGGTGCTGTGACGGCTATGGTTCAGAGCGATCTGACGCAAAGGCGCAAAGGCGCAAAGTAACAGCACGCTGCGTTGCAGTGGGCTGTGCGGCTGCAAACCGCACCTACGAACTGGGGAAACTGAAAAGCTGAAACCGCTGATTCTTAACCATGCCTAATGCATGGCTCAGAACCAGCGGTTTCAGCTTTACAATTGAAACCTGCCGCATGTGCTTTGCGCCTTTGCGGCTTTGCGTCAGATCGCTAAAGTGTAAGGCTCATTTCCCCAACGCCACCAGCGACTGCTCGACAAGGAAGATCACCGGGGTTGGGATGAGGCCGAAGAGCAGCGTCAGTCCCCCGGCGAGCAGAATGTCGGCGGTGAGACCTTGGCTCAGGGCGGGGCGCAGGTCGCGCAGCGGCTCGTGCATGAACATTCGCAGTACGACGCGCAGGTAGAAGAAGGCGGCGACAGCGCTGGTGAGGACGCCTACCAGAGCCAGCACGCCCAGGCCACCGTCGTAGGCGGCGCTGAAGAGATAAAACTTCGCCATGAAGCCCGCCGTGGGTGGCACGCCCGCCAGCGAGAACATGAACAGCGCCATCGCGATTGCCAGCAGCGGTCGCCGTTGGTACAGCCCCGCAAAGTCGTCCAGGCTCCAAGCCGCCTCGCCGCGCTGTTCCAGGCTGATCACCACGGCAAAGGCCCCCAAGTTGGTCAGGGCGTAGGCGATCATGTAGAAGAGAAACGCCTCGGTGCCGCGCTCGCTCATCACCAGCAGGCCCATGATGATGTAGCCCGCGTGCCCGATGCTCGAATAGGCCAGCATGCGCTTGACGTTAGTCTGGGAGAAAGCCCCCAAGTTGCCCACCACCATTGTCACGGCGGCGAGGGCCACCAGCACCGGCAGCCAGAAGCTCTGCATTGGGGCAAGGGCTACCGTCAGGATGCGCCAGAGGGCTGCGAGGGCTGCGCCTTTGGTGCCGACGCTCATGAAGGCGGTTACGGGGGTTGGTGCGCCTTCATAGACATCCGGTGTCCACATGTGAAAAGGCACGAGGGCGATTTTGAAACTAAAGGCGATCAGCACCATCGCCACGCCCGTCAGCAGATAGGTCTGGCTTTCGCCCACCAAGGGTTGCTTGGTCAGCACGGCGGCGATCCCGGCGAGACTGGTTGTGCCGGTGGCTCCGTAGAGCAGGGCGATGCCGTAGACGAAGAAGCCCGCCGCAAAGGCACCGAGCACCAGATACTTCATCGCCGCTTCTTCTGAACTGATGCGCGGGTAGGCGAAGCCCGTCATGATGTAGAGCGTAATGGAGAGCGCTTCGATGCCCAGGAAGAGCACGATCATGTCGGTGCCCTGGGACATCAGGATCATGCCGGCTACCGCAAACATCAGCAGCGGGTAGAATTCGCCCTGCTCAATGTCGTGGCGGGGCAAATAGTCCAGCGCCATCGCCACGCTCAGACTGCCCGTAAGCAGAAAGATCCAGGTCAGGGTCAGGCTGAAGCGGTCGAGGCGGATCATGTCACTGAAGGTGCTGCCGCTCACGTTCCACAAAGGCAAGCCGACCAGCGCCGCTACCACCATCCCGGCGATGGCGAGGTAGCCGGTGATGTGCTTGCGCCCGACGGGGATGAGGAAGGCGTCAATCAGCAGCAGGGCGGTGGCCCAGCCGACCACAACCAGCAGCGGGGCGAGGAGCGTCAGGTTCACGGGGGGCATCTGGATCGGCTCCATGCGCTATCTCCCAGCTACAGTGGCGGCTAGACCATTCACAACCTCGGCCACGCTGGTCTGCATGGGGCCGAACAGAAAGGACGGGTACAGGCCGATCAGCACAATCGGCACGCAGAGCACGGTCAGCGTCACCAGTTCGCGTCGGCTCAGGTCGAGCAGCACTTGATTTTCGGGGTTTGTCACTTCGCCCATGAAGACGGCCCGGAACATTTTTAGCAGATAGAGCGCTGCCAACACGACGCCAAGCACCGCGAAGGCCAGGAAGCCCCACCCCAGTTCGGGCGAAAGAAAAGCGCCCTGCATAATGACGAATTCGCCTATGAAGCCGTTGAGACTAGGCAAGCCCGCCGACGAAAGCGCCACCAACAGGGTGATGCCCGCGTAGATCGGCATCACGGCCCAAAGGCCGCCGTAAGCCGCCAAATCGCGGGTGTGGCGCCGCTCGTACAGCACGCCGACGATGAGGAAGAGCGCCCCGGTCGAGAGGCCGTGGTTGATCATCTGCAAAATCGCGCCGCTCACGCCTTCGCGGTTCAGGGCAAAGATGCCCAGCACAATGAAGCCCATGTGGCTGACCGACGAGTAGGCGACCAGTTTCTTCATGTCGGTTTGCGCGTAGGCGACAACCGCCCCGTAGATAATCCCAATCACGGCTAGAACGCCAATCGCCGGTGCCGCCCAGCGCGAGGCGGTGGGGAAAAGCGTTAGGCAGAAGCGGATCATGCCGTAGCCGCCGAGCTTCAGTAGCACGCCTGCGAGGACGACTGAACCGGCGGTTGGCGCCTCGACGTGGGCGTCGGGCAACCAAGTGTGGAAGGGCCAGAGCGGCACTTTGACCGCAAAAGCGATGAAGAAAGCTCCGAACAGCAGCCGTTCGGTCGCGGTGGCAAGCTGGAAATTGCCCGTCCGCAGGTCAGTCACGATGCGGCTGAAGTTCAGCGTACCGGGGAAACCGGGCTGCGTCGCCACCACCGCCTGACGGTGCAGCACAAACAGGCCAACAATCGCCAGCAGCATCAGCACCGAACCAGCGAAGGTGTAAAGGAAGAACTTGCGCGCCGCATAGACCCGGTTCGCCCCGCCCCAAATGCCGATCAGGAAGGTCATCGGGATGAGCGTGAACTCCCAGAAAATGTAGAAAAGGAGCAGGTCTTGGGCCACGAAGACGCCGAGCATCGCCGTGGTGAGCAGCAGCAGCAAAATCTGGAAGTTGCGTACCTCTTTGTGGACTGAGTCCCAGGTTGAGAGGACGATCACCGGGGTCATGAAGGTCGTCAGCAGCACGAGCCAGAGGCTTACGCCGTCGAGGGCGAGGCTGTAGCTAATGCCCCAACTGGGGAGCCAGGGCAGATTCTCGATGAACTGCATGGCGGGCGTAGCTTCGGGCACCCCGGCGTCTGCGGGCCGGTAGCCGAAGACGAGGGGCAGTGAGGCCAAAAAGGTCACGACCGCGACCGCGAGGGCGATCCGGCGGGCCAATTCGGCGGCCCCGCGTGGCACCGACAACAGGAGCAGTGCCCCTAGGGTCGGTAGCCAGACCACCAGCGAGAGAATGGGGAAGCCTTGGAACATGTCGCCCCTTATACAGTAGGGAGTAGGGGATGGGGAGTGGGGTGTAGGGCGCAGGGCGTAGGGCGCAGGGCGCAGGGTGTACGATCCATCCCCCATCCCCCATCCCCCATCCCCCATCCCCCATCCAGCGACTATCGCGCAAACAGCAGCATAAAGCCCAGCACCAGCACCGCGCCCACCGTAAAGGCCAGGGCATAATTCCGCACGTAGCCCGTCTGCAACCGGCGCACCTCGGTGGCGGCCCAACCGAGGAAACGCCCCACGCCGACGACGAGGCCATCAACGCCCTCGGGGTCAAAGACCCGCGCCATGAAGCTGCTCATAGTGCGGAAGGGCACCACCACAAAACGCTCGTAGCCCGCATCCACATACCACGCCGCCGCCATCCCGTCCCAAATGTCGCCGGTGTAGTGATAGGCCGGATCCGGCCCGTTCACTTTGATCTTCACCGCATTGCGCGTGTAAACCCACCAGCCGAGGTAGCCCATCCCGACGGCACCCGCCGTCGCCACCAGCGCCAACGGCAGGCTAAAGCGGCCCGCCTCCTCCTCCAACACCGGGCGGAGCCATTCATTCAACAGGTGAGCACCGGGCATGCCCTCGAAAAACGCCGGGAGGTTGAGCAGACCTCCAATGATCGCCCCGCCCGCCAAAATCACGAGCGGCACCGTCATCACGCGCCCGCTTTCGTGGGGATGGTAATGCGGGTCGCGCTGTTCACCATAGAAAATCAGCGCTACCTGCCGCCCCATATAG
>CAIRDL010000421.1 GCA_903877345.1 uncultured Oscillochloris sp.
ACGGTGGCGCTACCTCCATTGGGCCGGGTTGCCGGTAAGCGTCTTGGCGCTTGTGGTTCTTTGGCACATGGTGGTGACCGTCGGTGGCTACCGGGCCTTTATCTTGCCCAGTCCGGCGCTCGTCGCCGAACGCTTGGTCGCTACTGCCGCGAGCGGCGTGCTTTGGCGGCACACTGCCGCCACCTTGGTCGAGACGCTCGGCGGTTTTGGCATTGCCTTGGTGCTCGGGCTAACCGTGGGCTATCTTCTTGCCCACATGCCTTGGCTTGAGCGGACGCTGGCCCCGTTGCTTGCGGCAAGTCAAGCGGTTCCGGTCGTCGCCATCGCGCCGTTGATCATCCTCTGGTTTGGGCCGGGGCTCACGGGCAAACTGTTGATCGCCGCCATGATCACCTTCCTGCCCATCCTGCTTGCGACGGTGGTTGCCCTCCGGGGTTTGCCCCGCGAGTTGCGTGAAATGGCGCGGATCAGTGGGGCGAGCCGTTGGCAGATGCTGTGGTATGTCGAGGCACCGCTCAGTCTGCCGGTGCTGTTTGGCGGCGTGCGTACCGGGTTGGCCCTTGCGACGACGGGGGCGGTGGTGGGCGAGTTTGTGGCTGGGCGTGAGGGCTTGGGTGCGCTGATCAACATCGCACGCGGCCTCTTCGATACGCCCCTAATCTTCGTGGCTCTGCTCACCCTCGCGGCGATCACGCTCGGACTCTATCTTGCGGCCACGCTTGTTGAGCGCCTCCTGATGCGGTGGGAGTTGGGCTAGGCAGATTGTAGATTTAACGCATTGATGATCCGTGCTGCGTGATCCGTGATCGGTCAGGATGCAACCCGATCACGGATCACGCAGTCAAGTTTGTTTCATGTCTAGGCTTTGCTTTTGGAGGGTTTCCAGATGCCTTATCGGATCGGTCTGCTCGCCTTACTGGCGGCACTGTTGGTCGCTTGTGGCGGCAGTAACCCCGTCGCGTCCACCTCGGCTACCGTCGCCTCTGTCTCCACGCCACCGACAACCGGGCTACGCAAAATCACCTTGGCGATGTCCTACATCCCTAATGTCCAGTTCGCACCCTACTATGTTGCGGCCCAGAAGGGCTATTTCGCCGCGCAGGGCCTTGAGGTCAATTTCGACTACAATTTCGAGAATGATGTGGTGCAACGGGTGGCAACTTGGCCGACCGGCCAAGTTGCCTTTGCCACAGCTTCGGGTACTTCAGTCCTGCTCGCCCGTCAACAAGGGCTGCCCGTCAAGACCATTATGACGCTCTACCAAGCGTTTCCGATTGTCTTCTTCGCCAAGCACGCGACCGGCCTCAATAGTGCGGCGGATCTGGCGGGAAAGACTGTGGGCATTCCCGGCAATTTTGGCGAGAGCCTCTACGGGTTGCTGGCCATGCGCTACGCGAACAAGTTTGATGAAACCACCTTCCCGGTCGAGGTGATCGGCTTCACCCAGGCCCAGGCGGTGTTGGAGAATAAAGTGCCGGTGGCGGTTGGCTACGCGATGAATGAGCCGGTCATTTTGCGGCAGCAGGGTGAGCAGATTGATGTGCTGCGCGTCGCCGATGTGTATGATCTGGCGGCCAATGGGATGATCGCCAGCGAACAGTTGCTGACGACCGACCCTGCCTTGGTGCGCGGCTTCGTCACCGCAGTAATCCAAGGGCTGCGCGACACCTTGGCGAATCCTGACGAAGCCTACACGATCAGTCTGGGCTTTATCCCCGAGGCTAAGCTTGGCGACTCGTCCCTCCAACGCCAAGTGCTCCAGGCGAGTTTGCCCTATTGGCAGAGCGAACGCACCAAGACCGAGGGGCTTGGCTACACCGACGTGAAGGTCTGGACGCAGACCGAGCAGTTTATGCGCGCCGCGAATCTGCTGCCGGGTGCCGTCGAGGTCAGTCAGGCGTTTACCAACGAGTTTCTGAAGTAGCCGGTTACGGCGAGAGGCGTAAGAGCCATGTTTGACGAAAGCTACTGGGAGCCGCGCTTCACGGCGTTTTTGGCGCAACGACTGACGCAGCCCGACGCCGCCCACGCGGAGGGCTACATCCGACGGGTAGTGCGGAATGCGCGGGCCATCGCCGTCGGTGAGGGTGCCGACCTGACGGTGGTACTGCCCGCCGCTTGGCTTCACGACTGTATCAGTGTGCCCGCAGACTCGCTCCAAGCGCCGTTAGCCGCGACGATGTCGGCCACAACGGCAAGTGCCTTCCTGATGGGGTCGGGCTACTCGCCATTCCTCATCCCAGCGGTGGCTCACGCCATCATTGCCCACAGCCCAACGTCTGGGGTAGCCCCGCTGACGAAGGAAGCACGGGTGGTGCAAGACGCCACCCGGCTCGACGCTCTCGGTGCGGTGGGTCTGGCTCGCTGTTTGATGCAAGGGGGGCAACGTGGTCTGCAACTCTATGATCCGAGCGAGCCTTTTCCGGTGCAACGCACACCCGATAGCACCGTGGCGGTGCTTGATTACTTCTACACCAAACTGCTCCCCTTAGCGGCCACGCTCACTACCGCTACCGGGCGCACCGAGGCCGAACACCGCACCGCTTTTCTGCGCGCTTTCTTGCGTCAACTCGGCCACGAGCTTGGCACTCCGGCCCCAGAGTAAGCCGATTCAGGCCGATTACCCGCATGGAGCCTATTGGACACTAGTTAATCCAGATGTATAATCAGGGGGCACGAGGATCCGTAGGGAATCCGTAGCAAAGGAGGGCTTATGACTAATCCACAGACCACGCCAGCCCCTGCGCCTGGGGCAGGGCCAATCGCAACGGTCGCCAACGTCGGCCTTAGCCTGTTCCGTCTGGGCGCGAATGTCGTCACCTTCCCCCTCAAGACCGCTGGTGACCTCGGCGTAAACCTGATTCGCTTGGGCACCAACCTGCTCAACGTCCCCGTCGCCGTGATCGCCCCGCAGAGCCGGAGCGAGTTTGCCAGCGCGACAAACGATGTCGCCGATGCTGCCAGTCGGCTGTACCTCTCGCTGATCAATGCCTTCATCGGTGGCATTGAGACCGTCACCCGCACCGTCACCACCGTCACCACCGAAGCCACCCAGCCCACCCGCAAGTAAGGCCAGCCTGACGAGGTCAAGGTTCACCTGATCGCCGTCCGTCGGCACCAGACAGCGCGGCCCAGCACTTCCGCATGGGCCGCGTTGCTGTTTCCGCCAGAGACGTATTTCAAACGAGCTTTACCGTTTAGCGATCTCACGCAAAGCCGCAAAGCCGCAAAGAGCACATGGTAGGTTTCAATGGTAAAGCTGAGCATGTCACTTTTGAACCATGCCAGAGACAAGGTTCACGGCGACTTTACAGGAGCGTCTATGCACTCGGCTCGCAACCCCTTCACCCTTGATATTTTTGGCTTACCGTCTGATCCGCTTACCGCCCTCGATTTGGTACTCGCTGCCACGCTCACCGCTGCAGGGGTTGGGCACGTCATGCTTACGCCGCTCTTTTACCGCCACGAAAGTGCGCTGAACCAAGTGTGGTTTGCTGGTTCGGGGCTTGGGCTGACCTTTCTCGGCATGCTCAACCTTGCCCGGGTACGCAGTGGCGACGCCACCGCCCGGGGGCTGAGCCGGGTGGCGAACCCTGCGGGCGCGCTCTTCCTCGCGGTGGTAGCGGCCCGCCTACGCGATCCCCAGACCTTCGCAGCCTTGGCGCTCAGCCTGGGCCTGACGGGCCTAGCCTTGCGTCCATCCAACGAGAAGGCGTAGTTCAGAATCAGCGGGTTTCGCTTGATGGTTCGTAGTAGGGGCTTTAGTCCTGTACAAAGCTTTCTAGATCCTGTTGCGGCAAATCTGCAATCTGAAACCTTCCAGCGCACATAGATCAAGGGAGGGCAATGCCCTCCCTTGAAAATTCAAAATGAGTGATCGTACTACTCGTTGCTCTTGACAGCCCCCTTCAGGGTACTACTGGCACTGAAGCCAGGCGTCTTGGTGGCCGCAATCTTGATTTTGAGCTTCGTCTTCGGGTTCACACCATCACGGGCTTGACGCGAGCGTACCTCGAAGGTGCCGAAGCCAGTTAACGTCACCTTTTCGCCCCGTTGGAGCTGTTCGGTAATCACCGCGAGCGCCGAGTCGATAACGATCTTGGTTTCCT
>CAIRDL010000422.1 GCA_903877345.1 uncultured Oscillochloris sp.
CACGAATCACGAATCACGAATCACGAATCACGAATCACGAATCACGAATCACGAATCACGAATCACACGTCACGACGGGACAAGTAAGAAGATCCACTTCCCTAACAGGTGCGGGTGTGCTTTTAGACTTTGACGTAGTCCTAGTCAGCCGTCATCAGCAAACCTTCGGCGGTTCTGCCGCACGGGCCTCGACGACGCAGTTGCGCCCACTGGCTTTGGCAACAAAAAGCGCCTCATCCGCCTGCGTGAGCAGTTCATCGTAGGTTAATCCCGGCTTTTCGCTACTCGCAACCCCAATCGAAACCGTCACGGCAATGCGCTGCTCTCCGAAGCGGAACAAGGTCTGTTGCAGTTCGCTCCGCCAAGCTTCGGCGCGGTGCAAGGCGTCTCTGAGCGAACTGTGGTGCAGCAATACCACAAACTCCTCGCCGCCGTAACGGCAGACCACATCGTCTTCACGGGTATGGTGTTGCAACAACTGCGTCACCTTCTGCAAAACGTAGTCGCCCGCGAGGTGCCCATAGGTGTCGTTGATGTTTTTGAAATGGTCCAAATCCAGAATCAGTAGACACAGGGGATAGTAGTTCTGTACCGTACTCGCCAGGGTCTGCTCCAGGGTTTCAATCAGGTAGCGCCGGTTGAAGGCTCCGGTCAACGGGTCGCGGATGGCTTGCTCGCGGAGTTGGCTTTGGAGCATTTCAAGCTGTTGGGTGTAGGCGCGTAGGGTGACTTCGGCGTGTTTGCGTTCGGTGATGTCTTGCAACAAGGCCACCACGTACTTCACAGTGCGGTTCGGTTCGCGGACGCAACTGACTGAGAGGCTGGTCCAGATGATACGGCCATCTTTGCGGATGAAGCGTTTTTCGAGCACATAGGTGTCCAGTTCATCCGCGAGCACTTGATTGAATTGCTCTACGTCGGCTGCGAGGTCGTCAAGATGGGTCAACTCAGCCCACGTCATGCCCGTCAACTCTTGGGGCGAATAGCCGAGCATCGTGCTTAGGCTGGCATTCACCTCAATCCACCCTTTGCTGGGCGAGGTGATAGCGATGCCGATCAGCGGCAGTTCAAAATAGCTCCGCAAGCGGGTTTCGCTCTCGCGCATCGCCATTTCGGCCCGCGTGCGTTCGGTGATGTCGTGGATGACGGAAAAAAGTAAGGTCTGCGCGCCGATCTCGATGGGGCTTGAATGCACCTCAACGGTACGGATTTCACCGTTGGCGAGCCGGTGGGGAAAGACGAAGTAGTTGCGCTTCTCGGCCAAGGCGCGCTCCCGCTCTGCCGCTGTCTGTTCCGGCAGCAGACAGTTGATCTGCTCAATGTTCATCTGGCGCAGCGTGGCAAGTGGATAGCCGTAAAACTGCGCCGCCGCCGGGTTCGCGTCCATAACAAGCCCGCTGTGCGGTTCGACCAGTAACATAATCGCGTGATGCCGCTCAAACATGTGCCGAAAGCGTTGCTCGGCTTCCCGCAACGAAGCTTCGATCTGCTGCCGTTCGGTGATTTCATTGGTCAATGCATGATTGGCCGTCCGCAACGCGGCAGTACGCTCAAGCACTTTGTGTTCAAGCAGCGAGCGTTCGTCGGCCAAGGCGCGCAGAGCGGCGCGTCGCTGTCTGATCACCGTGGCCAGAATCAAGATCAGCGCCGTCTCGCCAATGAGCAGCGCAATGATGCCGAGCAATTGCCAGCGGTAGGTATCCCACAGCGACTCCGGGCGATTAATGATGATCGCGTCGGCGGGTAGGTCACGCTCGCTCAGGCCAAAGCGCCGCATGACGGTAAAGTCAAAAATATCGGAGGCCGGGGTTTCCATAATGACGGGAATGGCGCTCGCTGGCGTCCCGTTTAGAATACGAACCCCCAATGCGGCAGCCGCCTGCCCCTGATCGATCCCGGTGATAATATGCCCGCCCAACACCCCGGTGTTGAGATCGAAATCCCAAAACGTATAGACGGGCACTGGGCTTGCGGCGGCAATCAGACGCCCATTTTCTTCAGGCGTCAAGGCTCGCCCAGCGCCCTGATCGCTCGTTTGTCCAGCCAAAAAGACCACACTCTGCGCTGGAAGTGCGGCCAAACGTTGCCGAATCGTTGCCATCGGTGCATCTTTGATCAGCACGATCTCATAGCGGTCGCGGTATTGAAGCACGATGGTCGTTTCAACTATTTCGGCAAGGCGCTGACTACTAAGATCTTCTGTCGAGAGCATGAAGACGAGCGTATGCGTAGCGGGCTGCACCTTGAGCGCCAAGGCCACCGTCGCCGCAAGGTCAATCTCCTCATTGACGCCAGTCACGTTGTCTATGCCCGCCAGCATCAGTGGCCGGAACGAGTTGAAACCACAGAAGACGATGGGCACATTGGGGAAAAGCGTGGCCCGCTGCTTCATGGCAAAAGCAAAGGCTGCGTTATCAGAAACAACGACGAGGTCGAACTGATAGCCACTATACTTACGCGCCAACGTGACCGCGAGCAAATCCAGGTGTTCAGGGTCAGGAAAACGACGCGTGTCCAGATACTCAACCGACAACTCGATCTGTCGCGCTGCAGCGGTGAGGCCAGTGCGCAAACTCTGTTCAAGCTCATCGCTCCACGCATTGCCACGATGGTAAGAGTTGAGCAAGAGGACGTGCGCGGCCGGTGTAGCATCGGACGTACCGCTCGCCTGGGTAAAGGTGGGGCGCGTTAGGCCCAGCGTGACCAGTAGGAACAAGCCAAGCAGCCAAACTTTTCGCCATGAGCGCAGCGCTTTGTTATGCTGTTTGGAGGCAGTGGGGTTGTGGTACGAAGGTGACAAGGGAGGCCACCCTTTGCTTTTAGGCATGGTTTCAGATTTTGGCTTGTCGCTGGCAGCTTTGCCGCACCAAGACGCAATGTGCTTGCCTAAACTGTAAGGGAAGCGGATCTTTTTAATTATCCCGCCGTGATGCG
>CAIRDL010000423.1 GCA_903877345.1 uncultured Oscillochloris sp.
CCGTCGCTTTCGGCACGCCCTTCATCTCGGGGAAAGACAGCCTCAACAACGAGTACCGCGACGCCACAGGTGTTCGCGTCGCCATTCCGCCCACGCTACTCATTTCGGCGCTGAGTCATGTGCCCGACATCCGCTGTTGTATAACCATGGATCTGAAGACATCCGGCAACGTGCTCTACCTCATCGGGGCAACGCGGGACGAATTGGGCGGCAGCCACCTCGATGTAGTCACAGGGAACGTGGCGAACGCGGGGCGCATGGTGCCGCAGGTGGATCTCGCGGCGGCACGGGCGACCTTTGCGGCGCTGCACGGCGCAATCGGGGCGGGGCTGGTCTGCGCCTGCCACGACCTGAGCGAAGGCGGCCTCGCCGTCGCCGCCGCCGAAATGGTCATCGCGGGCGGCTTGGGTCTCAACCTAGATTTAGCGGCGGTACCGGGGGCTGGTGCTACGCCGTTGGTGGCCCTGTTTAGCGAAACACCGAGCCGCTTCTTGGTCGAGGTGCGTGCAGATGACGCAACGGCCTTCACCACGGCCCTAGCCGGCGTAACGGTGGCCCAACTTGGGGTCGTTACCGCAAGCCCGGTGCTGCAACTGCGCCAAGGCGCAACCAGCCTGCTTGAAGTAGACGCCGCCACGTTGCGACAGCACTGGCAGGCGGGACTGAGTGCAGATTTTAGATTTTAGATTTGCCTAAGCGCCCCTAGCGCAGACCGTTTCCGAAAGAGTATGGTATCATAAAGACCCTGAACCTTCCCTTAAGCCCTGGAGACGTGGCATGATCACAGAAGCGCTGGTACGAGCAGCCCTTATGAATGTGGTTGATCCCGAAATTGGGCTGGATATTGTCAATCTTGGCCTCGTCTACCGCATTGCGGTGCTTGATGAAGGCCGCAGGGTTGAGATTGACATGACCCTAACCACCCCGGCCTGTCCGGCTGGCCCCCAAATTCTCGACCAAGCCAAACGTGAAGTGCAGACCTTGGCCGGAGTCTATAAGCAGCTTGATGATGTCCGCATTAACTTGGTATGGACGCCGTTCTGGAACCCGTCGCTGATGTCTGAGGATGCCCGCGAAGAGCTGGGGATGTTTTGAGGCGGGGGGAAGGCCTGATCTGTGATCTGTGATCTGTGAGGGGTGATACGTGACCGAGCAGCGCCCTGATCGATCACGCATCACCCCTCACGGGTCAGGCAAGGACAACAATGAGCCTAGATCAGCAATACGCACCCCGCATCAGCACGAGCCTAGCGGTACCTGATAGCCCTATCTGGCGCTTGAGCATCGCCCAGTACCATCAGATGGTGCAGAGTGGCATTCTCACCGACGATGATCCCGTCGAGTTGCTTGAGGGATGGTTAGTCACCAGGATGCCGAAAAATCCGCCCCATCGCCTGACGACCCAATTGGTGCGCGAGGCATTGGCGCACCTGCTACCCATTGGTTGGTACGTTGATGCCCAGGAGCCAATCACGACGACGGATAGCGAACCCGAGCCAGACGTGGTCGTTGTGCGCGGCGACCGGCGCGACTATCGTGACCGGCATCCCGGCCCCGTTGATCTAGCCTTAGTCGTTGAAGTCGCTGATAGCACCCTCCAGCGCGACCGCACGACGAAGCAGCGCCTCTACGCAGCGGCGGGGATCGTGGTCTACTGGATTGTCAATCTCGTTGATGGGCAGCTTGAAGTTTACGAAGGGCCGACCGGCCCCACTGAGGCTCCGCACTATGCCCAGCGCACCGACTACCAACGTGATGCGACCGTCCCGCTAATCCTCGACGGTCAGACTGTTGGGGTCATCGCTGTGGCGACGGTGTTGGCGTGATCCGTGATCCGTGAGGCGTGAGGCGTGACCGAGCAGCGCCCTGACCGATCACGCCTCACGCCTCACGGCTCACGCCTCATGACTTTAGTACCGAAAGAGGTCCTAAAGAGTTCTATCGGTTGAATAGGTCTAAGATCCTATTCACCGTTGCGGAATCTCCATGTATAGTGGGTGAGGGTTCGCGTAAGGGACTGAGGCGGGCGCATCGGTACGAAGTCAAGCAAGCATCGCAGAAAGGAA
>CAIRDL010000424.1 GCA_903877345.1 uncultured Oscillochloris sp.
CAGTTCGAGGAGCGGCTCAAGCGGGTCATTGATGAAATCAAAGAGACGCGCTGCATCCTCTTCATTGATGAATTTCACACCATCATTGGCGCGGGTGGGGCAGAAGGGACGCTCGACGCGGCGAACATCCTCAAGCCAGCCCTGAGTCGCGGCGAGTTGCAGACCATCGGGGCCACCACCCTTGATGAGTACCGCAAGTACATCGAGCGCGATGCCGCCCTGGAGCGCCGTTTCCAGCCCATTCAGGTTGATGAACCCACCCTTGAGGACACGGTGCTCATTCTGCGCGGTATCAAATCGCGCTACGAAGATTTTCACCAACTCCAGATTAGCGACGAGGCGATTAAAGCCGCTGCGGCCCTTTCGGCGCGCTACGTGCCCGACCGCCAGTTGCCCGATAAGGCCATTGACCTGATTGATGAGGCTGCCAGTCGCGTGCGGATGTACCGCAGCGCCACGCCGCCCCAACTCCGCGATGCGCTCCGTGGTCTCGAAGCCCTGCGGAAAGAGCGCGAGGCCGCCCTTGAGGATAAGCAGTTCGACCTTGCCAGCGACATGCGCGAGCGCGAGGAACGCATGCAGGGCCGCATCACCGCGATTGAGGCCGATATTGGCACGGCGCGTGGCGACGAGCGCGTCATCGAACGCCCCTACGTCACCGAAGAGGACATCGCCGAGGTGGTTGGCATGTGGACGGGCATCCCGGTCACGCGCCTCAAGGGTGATGAGACGCTGCGCCTCATGCAGATGGAGGATTTCCTGCACAACCGGGTCATCGGCCAACAGGAAGCCATCGTCACCATTTCCAAAGCGGTGCGCCGCGCCCGCGCTGGCCTGAAAGACCCCAAGCGCCCCATCGGGAGCTTCATCTTCCTTGGCCCCACCGGCGTCGGCAAGACCGAACTGGCGAAGACCTTGGCCGAGTTTATGTTCGGCTCCGAGGAAAGCCTGATCAAGATTGACATGTCCGAGTTCCAAGAGCGGCACACCACCTCGCGTCTGGTCGGCTCGCCTCCCGGCTACGTTGGCTACGGCGAAGGTGGTCAGCTTACCGATGCGGTGCGCCGCAAACCGTACAGTGTGATCCTCTTCGACGAGATTGAGAAGGCGCATCCCGACGCCTTCAACCTGCTGCTGCAAGTGTTGGAGGACGGCAACCTCACCGATGGCAAAGGGCGCAAGGTTGACTTCCGCAACACCATCATCATCATGACCTCGAATGTTGGTACGGAGCATATTCGGCGGGCCAGCCGGATTGGCTTCGGGGGCAGCGCCGATGAGATTGACCAGACCGACATGCGGCGCAAGGTTGACGATGCGCTCAAAACCTTGTTCCGCCCCGAGTTCCTCAACCGCATTGACGCGACGATCATCTTCCACCCGCTGACCACCCAGGAGATTCAGTCCATCACGACCCTGATGCTCAAGCGGGTGCAGAGGCAGCTTGACGAACACCAGATGCGCCTGGATGTGCGGCAGGACGGGCTGGATCTGCTGGCCCTGCGCGGCTACGACCCGGCTTTCGGGGCGCGTCCGTTGCGCCGGATCATCACCAACCTGGTGGAAGATCCCCTGGCCGAAGGGTTGCTCGACGGACGCTTCCTGGAAGGTGACACGATTGTGATTGACACGGACGGCGACGACCTACGCCTGCGCTCGCAACGCCAACTTGACGCCGACCAGCAAGCCGCCCTTACCGCCGAAGCGAGTCCGGCCCTC
>CAIRDL010000425.1 GCA_903877345.1 uncultured Oscillochloris sp.
CCGAACTGGCCGTCTCGGTTGTGGCTACGTCGAGACGTAAAACCGGCCTGTGGACCGACGATAAGACCATCCTTGGATGGCACGTTGGGATGAAGCAGGAATTTCTAGGTGATCACCCATGATCACCTAGAAAGTAGCAGCTACGCGACCTGGACAGCCAGCGACAAGTCACGCACGAACAGTTGCTAGAGTACACCGGCCTAACACGATCTACCAACATGTATCAGTACGCACGAACAGTGCTTCACGCGGCAAGAGGAGCAAATGTCTGAGTCGCCAACTCTATCGTTCGCATCGGGTGTTTGGCTATGAGATCGCTCGTGTTCAGCCTGAGCGTGGCCCTGAGTTGGTCGTGCTTGAGACAGGGCCAAATGAGGAGGCGGTGTCGCCAGCCCATTTGTTGATGCCTGTCACTGAGCGTGAGGCCGCTTTTGAGGTGCTCATGCGCCTGAGTGGGGTGGTTGAGTACGCCCGGTTCTTGGGGCTTACGGAAGATGCGGTGCGCGAGAACTTGGAGACGGCCCTGCGACCAATTGAGGTGTCCGGGTAGCCCCACGCTCGGTACAGCTTGGGGCTGTGTCGTGCGGTGGCCCCTTTTGGCTTCGTCAGCGGTATAGCGTGCGGAGAAGCCGTTGCGGTGCTGAGGATGGTAGCCTACGCGGCAGCCTCGCCACCTTCCAGTGAAGTCGGGCAAAGTCAAGTCAGGCGACATCCACGACTTGGTGGGCACGGTGCAGCGTGAAGGCGCGCCGATCGGCGTGTTCCTGACCCTCGAAGAGCCAAGCAAAGATATGGTGACGGAAGCGGTCAGCGCAGGTTTCTACACCTCACCAGGTTGGGGCCAAAACTACCCCAAGGTGCAGATCCTCACCATTGCCGACCTGTTGCACGGGGCTAAGGTGAAGATGTCGCCGCCCTTCGGCACCTTCAAACAAGCGCCCAAAGCCGCATCAGGGCCAGACGCTGACCAACACGGGTTGCCGATGTAGGGCATAAGAAAGCCCCCTGGCGTTTGCCGGGAGGCGAAGGACAGAATCTGGGGCGCTAGATAGAGACAACGGGCAGGAGGGTGACGCGCAAGAGGGGTTTGCCGAGGCGCTCGGTCGTCACCAGTTCGTCAGCCCCCAACATTTCGGCGGCGGCGACGTGCAGCGCATTAATGGCGGAGAGACCAAAGGTGCAGGCAATCGTGAGGGCGCGCTGGGCCAGTGCATCGTGCAGGCTGGCCCACTCACTAAACTGTAGCAAAGAAACTCTCGTAGAAGAGCAGTTCGGGGGTCAGCTTGAAGTAGGCGGGCTTGGGCTGCACTTCGAGGCGTACAAAGAGACTGGAGAGGAAGATCCGGTTCGGGTCACTCAGCACCCGCATTGCGGCCTCTGACAGTTCTGCTACCCCTCTGGCCGCCGTGATCAGCACGCCGGCATCAACGAAGGTGCGCTTCACTGCTCCCCTCGCCGTTCGGCGATCTCCGCCTCAAGGCCCGCCCGGTCGAGCAGGGGGATACCGCTGGCGACAATCTGGCTCCGGGCGTTAGCCAACTGCTCGGCCAGGGTGAGCGGCGGAATCTCGTGGGCCAATTGTACGAGCAACTGGCGCTGCTGCTCGGGGGCAAGCTGCCGAACCAGCGTCAGTACCTGGTCAAACGTAATCTCGCTCATGGCTTTTTCCTTGGTCGCCCGTTGCGCGGCCTAGCCGGAAAGACGGCGCGGCCTGCTAAGACCAAGACGCCGCTCTGTCGAGCGGCGTCTTGGCTAATGTGGTGGGCCCCCAGGGACTCGAACCCTGAACCAATTGATTAAGAGTCAACTGCTCTACCATTGAGCTAGAGGCCCCCGACCGAGGCTGATTATAGTCAGGAACGGCATGCCTGTCAAACTTGTGCGCCGTGGCAAGGATTTGTACAATAGGGGGCGCAGTTAGCGCAGCAGAATCAAGTCGCTTCCGCGCAGGCACCCACGCGGCCCGTTAGCCCCTTATGCCCATCAACG
>CAIRDL010000426.1 GCA_903877345.1 uncultured Oscillochloris sp.
AGCACTGGCCCCAACTCCATCGGACGCCTGCACGACCACTTCTGTCCCGCCAATGGCGGCGAGGCTGTTGCTCGCCAGGGCCGGTCGCACCACCACAGACTGGATGACCGGCGCGGTCGTGTCTGCGTTGAGCTTCAGGGTCAGGTCGGTTTGCACCGTCGGATCTTCGTAGATCACCTTTAAGACCATCTTGGTGTACGGGCGCAACAGCCCCGTCGTGCCGTTAAGGTCGGCGCGAAGTTGGGCCGCGAACGCGGTGAGTTGGTCGAACTGTTGGTCGCCTGCGCCCACACTGCTGAAGCCGAAGAACTTGTCCGGGTACCAGACGCCCGCCCCTGCCGCGAAGTTTGGCTCGCTAGCGGTGTCAATAATCGGCGTCGTGGTGTCGGTGACGATCTGCGTGATCTGCGGGTTAAAGCCAGGCAGTGCGTTGTACGTGCCGTCCACGAAAACCACATCACGCACCTTCAGGCGCTCAGTCGTCGTCGTGGCGCTGCTGCTAAGCGCACTGATGTCGTAGGCAAAGGTCGGCAGCGTTGGAGCACCAAGCTGGTCATTCTCAAAAACACGCAACAAGTCAGCGGGATTGGTCAGCGTGCCGAAGCCTTGGTCAAAAAATTCATCGTCAATCTGGAAGTCGCCCGGTGCCAAACGCAAGATGCGACTGCCGGTGCGCTGTATGTCCACAAAGTTGCTGTCGGTCAGCGCAATGGTGAAGGTGATGGTGCGCGTCAGCCGTCCGAGATTGTTGGGAGCCTTGGGGGCTTGCGTTTCCAAGGGGGCCGTACCCGGCAGATGGCGCAACGGATCTTCGGCGGGTGGCGGGAGCGAGTTCGTGAATTTAGCCGAAATAAAAGGTAGCCCGTACAAGGTCATAATGTTGATGACTTTGTAGTCATAGGCGGTCAGACTGGCGGCGTTGCGGACGTAGCGCTGCTTGGCGTTCATCAGGGCGTCGCCAAGCGTTGCGCTGAGGGTGATGCCGGTGGTGTCCATCACGGTGCGCGCCAGTTCCTCGGTGTACAGCACCGCGAGGCGTTCGGAGTAGTCAATCCCGTCAGCGGTACCGTAGCCGTAGCCAGTATTGCCCACCCAGTTGCCGCCGTGGGCATTCAGCGCCTGCGGGAAGTCAGCTTGGTAAAGCGCCTGGTTCGCCAGCACCGCCTCATCAGCGACGCTGTAGCCGCTGTGACAGCCCACCGAGTAGCCCAGCGTGTCGCCGAAATAGAGGTGCGGGAAGACTCCCGGATACGTCGGTTCGAGCAAGCGTTGGGCCGTAAGGGTGCCGCCGGTGATGTCGGCAGGCAACAGTTGCCAATGGTCAAAATGCGCGTTCACCGAACTAAGCTGGATCTGGGCCGAGCCACTGACCGTCGTCGTGGTTGGGTTGGGGAAATCGGCAGCGAGCCGCCCGTCGAACCACGCCTGCTCGACATCCGGGCGCTGCCAGACATCGTCGTTGAGGTGGGTAATCTCGCTGGAGATGAGGCCGGTCTGTTCCAACACCGCCTTGACCTGCGAAGCCTCGTCCTGCAAAAAGTCGTAGCCGCTGACAAAGGCGCGCTTGGCCGACGGTTGCGGCAGACCCGTGGTGACATTGACCTGGAGGGTGGATGGCGGGTAGGTGGAGGCGGGGTAGGCATAATATTCGAGGTAGCGGGCGATCTGCGCTGGTTGCTCGACGATGCGCCCCACCGCAAGATGCGGCAGGAAGAAGGGGTAGCCGTAGAAACGGTAGGGTTGTCCCGCCCCGTAGGGATTATCTGTCAGCAGCATGCGGTAGCGCAGGGCTGCACCCTGGGCGCTGTTGGGGTCAATAATGCCATCCGCGTTCAGCGCCGCCAGATAGGCCGCGTAATCCGCCTCGTTTGCGATGGTCGTCAGGTCGGGTATCCGGTAGAAGGGCAGTACCGCATCGCCGCCAACCAGCACAATGTTCCGCAGTTTGGGGAACGCGATCGGGCTGTAAATCGGTGCCCCGGTTCCCGTGTCACGCGGCCCGGCAAAATACGTCGCCGCGCTTGTCGCCGTCCCCGGCCCTGAAACCCCATCAGTTGTCGCGGCCTCAATCACATGGTCAATCAGCCCCGCGATGTAGTTGGCGTAGAGCGGATTGGCTTTGTTCGCGTCCCAATCACTGAAGAGGCTGGCAATCGGCACTCCGCCACTGACTACCGGCGCGAGGTCGCCTAGGTTGACGCCAATGCCATACTCGGCCGGAGCTTGGATGCGGCTCAACGAGATGAGGCTGTTCGTAATCGAAAGGATGTTCGTATCCGTAATCGGCAGACCGTAGACACTCGCCATGCGTGTGTTGTTGTAAATGTAGAGCGTCGTGATGGAGGTCGATTGTGCCATTGGAAGGTTGAGCGACACTTCCGGCGCAGGCGGAGGGGCAACCAGCCCGCTCTCCGTCAGTTCAACGCTGAGTTGATAGGGCGTGGTGCTATGTTCCCCATTGCTGGTGGTGACGACCACATAGTAGTCGCCAGGTAGCCAGAGTTGGGTGCCAATCGTCTCGCTGACCGTGCCGCTGTGGGCACTGATGGAGTTGATGGTGCCGCCAATCGAGTTGATGGTGCCGCCAATCGAGTTGATGGTGCCGCCAATCGAGTTGATCGTCCCGCCAATCGAGTTGATCGTCCCGCCAATCGAGTTGATCGTCCCGCCAATCGAGTTGATCGTCCCGCCAATCGAGTTGATCGTCCCGCCGACTTGGGTAATCCCTTCAAGGCCAGACTGGAAGGTAGTGGTTGTGGGTTGCGTGGGGTCGCTGCCGCCGCCAAGGACAAGATCATAATCGGCGGACAAACCAGCAAGGGTAATCGTGATCTGCGAGGCAGGGCTGCCAATATGGAGCTTGTAGTAGTCGAGGTCGGTTGCGGTACCGATGGTGCCGGTAATCGTCTGGAGCCAACTGGCGGTTGTGGCACTGCCAATCAGTTCGGCATTAGGAATGGTGTCGTTGGTGACGGTGCCGTTATCTTTCTGCTCGGTATAGCCCGGCAGGACGGTCTGGCTCAGTGTAGGCGGTGAGGGTTTGGCTGCGACCGTGGCGGGTACTTGCGGGTGCAGGGCAAGGGGCGCAAGTAAGAGGACGGCCAAGCACACGAGGAACGGAGGTAGACGACGCATGGAATTACTCCTTTGTGGTCGGCTGAACCTACCCAAGTTCGTGGGCCAACGTGAGGTCACGCTGGGCGTCGAGTTCGGCAAAGATCGTCACAGCCTCAGATCGAGCGGAGGCGAAGGCTGCTTCATCGCCACAAGCGCGAGCCAGGTGGGCCTGTTGGTAGCGGGTGCGCCCCACCTCGTAGCGATTGTCGAGTTCTGCCAGCGCTGTACGGCTCGCCTCCAAGTGGGTGGCAGCAGCAGCAAGATCGCCACGAGCAAGGTCAATCATGCCGCTCACCCGGCGGGTAATCGCCGCTTCCGTCACCATGCCCAGTTCCGTCGCTAGGCTAAGCGAGCGCGCCGCGTGGTGATCGGCAGCAGCGAGGTCGCCCAAGGCAAGGGCCGCTTCGGCGGCGAGCCGCAGCACCTCTGGCAAGTAGTTACGGGCGCGGATCTGCTCAAAGGTGGCGATAGCCTGACTGAAGAGGGGCTGGGCTTCAGCTGGACGCGCTTGGAGCAGCAGCACCTCGCCACGATTGTAGGTCGTGACCGCCACGCCCAGCACCGAACCGATGCGGGCGAAGCTCTCGGAACTTTGGCGGTACAGGTCGCCTGCCCGTTGGAGGTGATTCCGCCCGACCAACACGACCGCAAGGTTGTTGGACGTGCGGGCCACCGCCAGCACATCGCCGATGCTCTCGCTAATCTGCAGTGAGCGCTCGCAACTGCTGATCACCTCGGGCCAACGCCCCATCTGGAGGTAAAAGACACCGAGATCATTCAGCGTATCACAGAGACCGGAGGGCAGGTTCAGCGTCTCGTACAGTTCGCGGGCCTGTTCAAGACTGGCAATCGCCTCGGCGAGGTTGCCCTGTTGACGGTAGGTGTTGCCAATCAGCTTGAGGGCGCGAGCTTGATCGCCCGGACTGCTAACTTCGTTGGCGAGGCGCAGGCCCATGCGCGCCCACTCAAGGGCCAGCGGATAATCGCCTTGACGAAAGTAGATCCCGGCCCCAAAGACATAACAGCAGGCCATCTCGCTCTTCAGTTTTGCAGTCGCGCGGGCCATCCCCGTCTGGAGCCACGTGAACGCCTCGTCGTAGCGCGAGCGACGTTCGGCGACATTGGCGAGCAGTCGGTGCAGGCGCAGCCAGCGTTCGGAGGCGGGCGTTGCGAGCGCGAGCGCCTGCCGTAAGTGCGCTTCGGCGTCATCATACTCACCGAGCAACAGCCGCAGTTCGCCACTGCGCTCGTGAAGTGAGGCGCACTGGTCAGCAAACCACGCCGGGTTGGTCCGCTCGGCCAGACGGGGCACAATCTCAAGTGCCGTCGCGTACAGGGCCAAAGCGTCGCGGTTGGCAAAACGTTGGGCCGCCTGATCGGCAGCGCGGGTGTGGTAGTCGAGCGCGGGCAGCCACTCCTCAGCCTGGAGGTAGTGCCAGGCGAGAATAGCAAGGCCGGCGTCGAGGTGGTCG
>CAIRDL010000427.1 GCA_903877345.1 uncultured Oscillochloris sp.
ACGCATCACGCATCACGCATCACGCATCACGCATCTGTGCCTTTGTGGTGAGGCAAACAGGATGACGCGCTACCTACCCCTACCGTTGGGCGCTATAATGGCATTAGCGGGTTCACCTGTGGCCTGCCAATCATGAAAGCGAAAGCCCCCGTGCTTCAATCGAGAAATCCTGTCTTGTTCGTCGTCGTCACGCTACTGCTGGCTGCTTGCGGCTCTGCTGCGCCCCCTGTTGCGGAGCGCTCGACCATTGAGGAGCGGCAAACCGCCGTGGCGCTGCAAGCTCGCCCCACGCTCGTGCCCCTCACGCCTGGCCCTACCCGCACGCCCAGTCCGCCGTCGCCCGGCCTTGAGGCGGCAATGGAACTGCGCGCCGACGATCCCCGCGCCCTTGGCAGCCCCAATGCGCCGGTCACGATTATCGAGTTTACCGATTTCGAGTGTCCCTTTTGCCAACAGTTCTTCCGCGAGACGCGCCCACAACTCCTGACGCAATTTGTCGAAACGGGCATTGTGCGGCTTGTCGCCCGAGACTTTCCCTTAGTTTCCATCCACGCCTCGGCTCTTTCGGCGGCGATTGCGACCCGTTGCGCTGCTGACCAGGGGCAGTATTGGCCGATGTATGAGCGTCTCTTTGCGACCCATCAAGAGGAGTGGGGCGGCGTACCCAAGCGTGATCGCGAGGTCTTTGTTGGTTTCGCCACTGACTTGGGGCTGGCAACAGAGACATTCCGGGCTTGTCTCAATGATCCGGCCAGCGAGCAAGCGGTACAGGCTGAACTGAACGCTGCGGCCCGTCTCGGGATTAACTCGACGCCAAACTTTTTGGTGAACGGGCAAATCCTCAAGGGCGCGTTGCCTCTGAGTGCTTTCGCCAAGCTGATCGCGCAAGCAACGGGCCAACCGAACCCATAAGGGATGCGGAAAATTTAAAATGTCCCGGTCGTCGTGTGACCCGTGATGCGTGATCCGTGACGAGGCCGCACCCTGAGCGATCACGGATCACGCATTACGGGTCACGACGGAACAGGTAAAAAGATCCGCTTCCCTAAAGCAAAGAGTCCCGGTCGGGATTCCTCGCTGCGCTCAGCATGACAAGACGCCTCACCGCGTTATTTCTGCGGTATTACCAGCATCTTTCGACTCATCGAGCCCACGTCAGCCCCGCGTCGCCGTCAAGCCGCAGCCCGTTCGTGACCCGCCGTGGTGCCCCTGCAGTAAGGATGCCGGTCGCAGCGACGCGCAAGTCAGCCACCCACAGGTCAAAGCCCGTCTCGCCCGGAGCCATCGCAAGAAAGGCCAGGAGGCGCCCGTCGGGCGCGAAGGCGGGAGCGCGTGCCGCCCCCAAGGTCGTCAGACGTTGGGGCGCGCCCATGCCACCTGACGGCAGGACGAAGAGGTCGGTGCGCCCAGCATCGCGGGCGGTGAAGGCGAGCCAGACCCCATCGGGCGAAAAGGCGGGGTCGTAGCTCGGTTCGGGCGCGCCCGCCACCGGTTCCGTCACCCCACTAGCCACCTCGAGCTTATAGAGGCGCTGCTGCCCGTCGGCCCCCACGCCGGCCCGCGTGAAGACCAGGATGGCCCCATCGGCACTGAAGGCGCTGCGCCCACATTGGGCTTTGTCGTCACTATAAAGCTGGCGCACCGCCCCTGACCCAGCCTGAAGCAGCACAAGGTCGAGATTGTACTCCGCCGGGGGATCGCCCTCAGGCGGCGCGGGCTGGGTCACGAGGGCGATCTGCCCATCGGGTGCCCAGGCAGGGTAAAAGGCCCAACGGCTCGCATAGACTCGCGCAAGGCTGTTGGGCGGCTCTGTTGAGGTATAGGTCGTTAATTGGGCCAACGGTGCGCCCGCCGCATCGGCGAGGTGCAGGTCACTCGCGCTGTTCGTGCGGGCAATATACGCGATGCGGTCGCCTCCCGGCGCCCAAGCGGGCTGAGTCGCTTCACCAGCGCCAAGGAGCGGGCGGGCCTCGCTGCCCTGCCATTGCCAGATCACCCCTTGGCGCACAAACAAGAGCCGCCCCGGCAAGGTTTCACCGCGCACGGTTTCCTGTGCCTCAGGGGCATTTGAGACAGGCGCGGGCCTACTACCACAAGCGACCAGCAACACGCTCAGCAGCATTAGCCCAAGGCTACGAGGCCATAGAGTCACGAGGGTTCTTCCTTGATCTTAGACAAGGTTTCAGGTGCCAGGTGCCAGGTTTCAGGTGGTTAGCGCCGTGCAAGCCAACTCAGCACCCGGGGGAGCGTGCGACGGACGCCGCCACTGGTGAGAGTCGGCGGTTGCATCAGGTCTTCAGGCATATCAGGTGGCAAGAGCGCTTGGAGCGCACCGGGGGCCACCCGGAAGGTCATAGGGGTTTGGCCGATGGAGTCGCCATCAACTTGCACCGGCAACCGGGGGCGGGCGCTGACCTGAATGGTGCGGGCGCGATAGTAAGCGATCTCGGGGTCTTCGTTGTAGCGGCGGCGCAGAATGGCGATCATACGGCGGATTGCGCTGAGGCCATTATCGCCTTTGAAGACCGCCACATCGAGCATCCCATCGTCAATGCTGGCGCGGTGAGTAATTTTAACCAGACCGCCGTAGAGTTGCGAGTTGCCGACCACGACCATAAGGACGCGCCCACTGGTACGGCGTCCATCAAGGATCAGGCGGGCGCGGGCACCCCGGGCGTTGAGCGTCTGCGTGATGCCACGAAGGACGTAAGCCAACGCTCCAAGGCGGCGTTTATCATCGGGCCGCACCCCGGCGGTAATCGCGGCATCAAAGCCAATGCCCGCCATCAGCAGAAAATAACGCTCCCCGGCGCGGCCCAGATCAATGGCACGGGGCTTCCATGTGCAGATCGCGGCAGCGGCGGCGCGGGGTTGCAACGGAAGCCGCAACTCGCGCGCCCAGACATTCATCGTGCCAAGGGGCAATGGGGCGAGGGCTGTGGCGGTGCCAGCCAACCCGTTGACCACCTCGTTGAGCGTGCCATCGCCCCCGGCGGCGACCACCAGATCATAGCCCTGCTCGGCGGCCAAACGAGCGAGCCGCCGCCCATCGCCAGCGCTGCGGGTCGGCTCAAGGGTAACGTGCCAGCCATGCTCCCGCCAGACCTCCACGGCACCGGCGAGTTCGCGCTCGTGGGCCTCAGCCTGACCGGCATGCGGGTTAAACACGAGCATCGTACGCATAATTGCCCCTTTCGTAGCACAGGCTTCCAGCCTGTAGCGTGGGGCTGGACGCGATAGGAAGCCGCGTCTACGAAAGCTTGGCCTAGCGATACGCGCTAAGGGCAGACTCGCGGTCGGGGTAAATTTTGAAAAGGGTATCGAAGCGGCTTTTGCGGAAGATTTCAACAATCTGGGGTTGGAGACCGGCCAAGCGCAGATCGCCGCCGAAAGGTTGCACGGCTTTGGATGTCGTCAGGAGCATGCGGAGGGCGAGGCTCGCGACAAAGGTAACTTCGCGCATATCGGCGAGCACCTTACCCTTATGGGCGGTCGCGATTTCAGCGAGTTGGCCCTCAATGGAGGCAACGCCAACGGCATCGAGCCGAGCAGGCAGTTCGATCACGAGGACATCATTGATCTGCTCTATGTTCACACCAAATCCCCTTTCGTTTTCAAGCGTGCCGATGGGCAAACACCTGTACGACTAACTATAGCGCAAAGGCGAAGTTCGTGCAACCACTGAGGCAGCGTGGTTTATTAGGAGGGAAGCGGAAAATTTAAAACGTCTCGTCACCGCTTGACTCGTGATGCGTGATCCGTGACTAGGCCGTGCCGTGACCGATCACGGATCACGCATCACGGGTCACGACGGCACAATTGAAAAGATCTGTTTCCTTTATAGTCTTGGCAAGCGCAAGGCTTCCTAATGCGCTTGACCTAAAACCTGACCCCCAGCACCTGAACCCTTGTCTAACGTGATGCTATACTGTGCC
>CAIRDL010000428.1 GCA_903877345.1 uncultured Oscillochloris sp.
CCAACCCGGCAGTTGCACGCTAATCGCATAGGGATCGGGCGCTTCAGGGTCGCTTGCGGCCACGTCCGCAGGGCCAAGACATGCGGCGGCGGTACCCAAAGGGGCCGAGCCAGCGCCAAGCTCGAAGCGCAACACCAACTGTTCGTAGGCGGGCGTGCCACTGGTCGCAACTTCCGCCAGACGGGCCGAAAAGCGACCGTCGGTGGGGCCAGCGTGCTGGTCGCAGAAGCTAAAGCCAACCAAAGCCGGGTTGGTCGTGGGTGTCGGCGGCAGCGGCGTAATAGTGGGGAGCGGCGTCTTACTGGCGGTAGGTGTCGGGCCGACCGTATTCGTCGCGGTAGCGGTAGGTTCAGGCGTAGACGTAATCGTTGGTGAAGCGGTCGCTGACGGCGTAAGAGCCTGAATCGTCTGGAAGTTCGTGATCCCCTCGGTCTCGCGGACAGACGTGAGATCACAGCCGGCGAGGATCACCAGACCGCTCAGGATGAGCGCGGACACGGCGCGCACGTATTTGTGTAGCATCATAGGGGGAAACGGGAGGCAGCGCCTCGCCGAAACAACCACTGCCGTCGCAGCGGCCTAATCGCCAGGCAGCACCACTTTGATCCAGCCACGGCGCATTGCATAGACCACGGCCTGGGTACGGTCGTTGACAGCCAGCTTGCGAAGGATTGACGAAACGTGGTTCTTGACCGTCTGGTTACTAATATCGAGTTGGGTGGCGATCTCTTTATTGGTCTGTCCGGCGGCGACCAACTCGATCACCGCGATTTCGCGGGGCGAAAGGGGTGAATAGACATCGTCGCTGTCATCATCAGCCACCATTTGGCGGAAATCGGAGAGCACCTGCGCGGCCACATCTGGCAGCGAAAGCACCAGATCGTTGATTGGATACTCGCCCCGGCGCACATCAGTAAGGGTTTGGAGGAGCGGCTGCCACTCAATATTGCGGGGCAAATAGGCCGCGACCCCCGCCTTAATCGCCTTGACCACATGCGCCCCATCCATTTCGCTACTGAACAGCACAATCGCAATGTGCGGATGGGTACGCTTAATCACCCGTGAAACCTCAAGGCCATTCACCCCAGGGAGATCTACCTCCATCAAGACAATATCGGGGTCGGCTTGGTCAACCATCTGGATCGCCTGCTGACCGTTGCTGGCCTCACCGGCGACCTGAAAATCAGTCTGGGTCGCAAAGTGATGCCGCAAGCCCTCGCGGAAGAGGGTATGGCCATGCACCAGCACGATTGAAGTCATGCTCACAGAGGCTTGCCTTTAGGCGCGGAAGCGCTTCGCTGAAGCTGCTTCAGCCAAAACCGTCCAGCAACGGGATAGTTTCGTCGTACGACATCAGGCGGTCGGGGTCGCCGCAATTATAGCCGATTGACTAGGGTTCGACAAGATTGCCCGGCCACGGCTTCAGAGCAAGTACGCCTACAACCTTTTTCTGCAACGGTTCGGTTGAGTTCGACAAGATTGCCCGGCCACGGCTTCAGAGCAAGCGCATTGTGTCGTGGGACAGCTCAGAAACGTGATACACTCGCGCCTGATTGTACGCATCAGTAGGCTGAATAGTCCGTAAAGTAAGTCTTCTGGTACAAGTGCTGGCTGCGACAAGCTCAACCAGCGTCCGTTGGCTGAGCTTGTCGCAGCCAACGCTTTTGCAAGCAAACTTCGTTGACGGACTACTGAAGGTGATGTGATGCATGACCGCAAACCGAGAACGGCTGAGGTACACGGAGCGCTGTGGGGCGCACGCGCTTACGATTGGGCAGAGTTACAGGAAGTCCAGAATCGACCGGCCTTTGTCGCCGCCTTTGAGCGGATGGGGCTACAGCCCGGCGCGACCTACCTGGACGTTGGCTGTGGGTCAGGCTTGGCAGTACAGATCGCGGCAGCGCGGGGCGCAACCGTTGCCGGGCTCGACGCATCGCCTAACCTGATCGCCATCGCACGTGAGCGGACGCCGACTGGGGAGTTTCACATTGGTGATTTGGAGAGTCTGCCGTTTGCAGACCACACCCTCGCCCAACGTGGGCTGCGGTCATCGGGCCTCGCAGCGCGTGCCGTGGCAAATTCGAGCGAAGACGCGGTGTATGCCGCACAAGAACACGCGCTTCAGCCGTTTCGCCAGGCCGATGGAAGCTACGTGGTGCCGGTGAGCTATCGCTGTCTGCTTGCGCGTGCGTGACGGGAGCGCCTCATCCCTTGGTGGCGCGGAGGCACTTCGGCGCGACCCGCACACTGGCGGTCTCGCGAGACCACTGTAGATCGGCGACGCCCCGCCCGCTCAACACTAACGGCAATGCGCGTATGACACCCCCGATTCTGATGGCGCTACTCTGGAGAAACGACGATGGACGCAACCTCGACCCGCCTCAGCCTGAACGTGTTCGGGCAGCTTGCTGCCGGATATGCGCGCACCGAGCGCATGCCACTGCTTTTTATCGGCCACGGCAACCCGATACTTGCGATCACCGATAACGTATTTCGCCGAACCTGGGTCGAACTGGGGCAGCACTTACCTCAGCCTAGCGCCATGCTCTGCATCTCGGCCCATTGGCAGACCCACGGTACCTACGTCACGCTGGCCGATCCGCCGCGCACAATCCACGACTTTGCTAGCTTCCCGCAGGCACTCTTTGACCAGGACTACCCGGCACCCGGCGCGGTGGACTATGCCCGCATGACCATCGCTGCCGTACAGACCGTGCCGACCCACGAAGATTACACATGGGGGCTTGATCATGGGGCGTGGTGCGTGCTCAAGCCGATGTTTCCCACGGCCACCATCCCCATTTTCCAGCTCAGCCTTGATGTCCAGCAACCGGCGGCGTACCATTACGCGCTGGCCCAACAACTCGCGTTTCTCCGTCGGCGGGGCGTGCTGATCGTGGGGAGTGGCAACATAGTGCATAACTTACAGATGCTCCAGAGGAATGGCCGTGTCTACGACTGGGCCGTGGAATTTGACACGATGGTGAAGGAGCGCTTGGAAGCCCACGACGACCAAGCGCTGATTGCCTACGAGCAGTTTGGGCAGGCAGCGCGCCTCGCTGTGCCGACCAACGACCACTACTTGCCGCTGCTCTATACCCTTGGCCTGCGTGACCCGCAGGATACGCTTGCCTTCTTCAATGACCAGTTCGATCTAGGCTGCTACTTTCTAGGTGATCATGGGTGATCACCTAGAAATTCCTGCTTCATCCCAACGTGCCATCCAAGGATGGTCTTATCGTCGGTCCACAGGCCGGTTTTACGTCTCGACGTAGCCACAACCGAGACGGCCAGTTCGG
>CAIRDL010000429.1 GCA_903877345.1 uncultured Oscillochloris sp.
CCTGTTATTCCGGTGTTACGGGCACAGGATATGGCAGGGTTGATGCAACATCGAGGGGCCTACGTGGAGGTCGTTGGTCGTGTGATCGGTATTGCTCATCAGAACACTAAGGATGGCAAACCCTACGCTTTCATCAACTTCGGTGACTGGACAAAGGGCTGTTTCCGCTTGGTACTCTGGTCTGAAGCGTTACGTTGCTTTGCCAAGAGCGGCGTTCACCCACAGGCGTTTGCCGGACAATGGGTCGGCGTTCGTGGCGTGTTAGAAACCTTCCGGGGCTCGCATGGGATTGAACAACTTCAAATTGCACCCGACCAGCCAGCGCAGACGACGGTGTTTGGCAGCGAAGCAGAGGCCGAACAACACTGTCGGGCAGGTACAGGAGACAGGAGACACACCACCGGTACCGCCCCTCATGCGAACGCCCCGGCAATTGGTCAGACCATTGCCCTGCATCCCGTTCCGCTGGTCTGCTCCTATTGCACCCAACCAATCCGTGATGCGGCACGGATCTGCGGCCAGTGTGGTGCGCCTCGCAATCCGCCGACCCGGCTCCATCCAGGGGAACTCCTGAACCAGCGCTACACCATCAAGCGGGCACTCTCACGTGGCGGTATGGGTGAGATCTACCTTGCGGTTGACAGCAACGTGTTCGGTCGGCATGTCGTCGTCAAAATCATGCTCGACTATTTCGATACTGAGAATGCTACCGAGGTGCGGGCTGCTCAGCAGATGTTTGAACGCGAGGCCCAGACCCTGGCGAACCTGAGCCATTCCGCAGTTCCGAAGATTTACGACTTCTTTCGCGCTGGGGCTGATGCGTTGATCGTGATGGAGCATATTGCTGGTGATAACCTTGAAAAACAACTTACCCGTTCGGATCTCGCCGGTCGTAAGGTTGTAGGACAGCCCTACCCCATTGAGACGGGCATCCGTTACGGGATCGAGGTCGCACGAGTATTACAGTACCTTGCGACGATCACGACCGGCCCGGTCGTGCATCACGACATCAAGCCAGCGAATCTGTTGCTCGATCCAACAGGAATCGTCCGTCTCGTTGATTTTGGGACGGCCCGACCACGGGGTGCGGCGAAGGGGAACGCGAAAAGTACGCAGCAGACGACCGTCTATGGGACGCCTGGGTATGCTCCGCCTGAACAGTACCAAGGCAAGACTGAACCACGAAGTGACGTGTATGCCCTCGCCGCAACGCTCTACCATCTGGTTACCAACGATGACCCCAATGGGCATCCATGCTCATTCCCCCGACTCAGCCAGTTAGGCGAACTCGGTCAAGTGCTGACGGCAGCCTTGCATGAACGCGTTGAGCAACGTCTGGACGCGCACATGTTCGCCGTTAAGCTTCAGCAACTTCTGGATGGTAAAGAGGAGGCGATACGGCAGAAGGCACAGCGTGAGGATGCGGAAGCCGTACGACGGCAGCAAGCGCACATTGAAGCCGAGTATCGCAAAGCCAAGGAAGCGGCCCAATGGCACCTTGAGGCCCAACGCCGCGAGGCCGAGGAAGCGACCCAACGGCAGGAAGCGCTGCTTACAGCGCAGCGCCGGAAGGCAGAAGAAGCGGCACGCCAACAGCAGACCCAGCTTGCAGATCAGCGCCGGAAGGCGGAAGAAGCGGCCCGTCAACAGCAGATCCAGCTTGAGACCCAGCGCCGCGAGGCTGAGCAAACGTTACGACGACTCGCTGCCCAACGCCGCGAGGCTGAGGAAGCGATCCAACGGCAGGAAGCACTGCTTGCAACGCAGCGCCATAAGGCGGAAGAAGCGGCCCGCCAACAGCAGATCCAGCTTGAGACTCAACGCCGCCAAGCGATGCTTCGCCATGCCCCGGATGGGACACTTTTGCTTTCAGCAGTCG
>CAIRDL010000430.1 GCA_903877345.1 uncultured Oscillochloris sp.
CAGATTGGCGGCGTTGGCATCGGTACGGGCAATGATCAGCGTCGGCACGTCCATCACATCGGCGGCGAGACGTGCCGCGACGAGGTTACGGACGGCCTGTTGGGTCGGCAGCAGCACCTTGCCGCCCATGTGACCGCACTTCTTCTCTGAGGCCAGTTGATCCTCGAAGTGAACGCCAGCGGCTCCCGCCTCAATCATCGCCTTAGTCAACTCAAACACATTCAGCGGGCCACCGAAACCGGCTTCACCATCGGCAATGATCGGCGCGAACCAGTACGTATCGCCCTCACCCTCAGCGTGCTGAATCTGATCGGCGCGCTGGAACGCCTGATTGATCCGCTTGACGATCATCGGCACACTATTGGCAGGGTAGAGGCTCTGGTCGGGGTACATTTGGCCCGCCACATTTGCATCTGCCGCCACCTGCCAACCCGAAAGGTAGATCGCCTTGAGGCCAGCCTTCACTTGTTGCACCGCTTGGTTGCCCGTGAGCGCACCAAGGGTGTTTACGAACGGCTCAGTATTGAGCAAATGCCACAATCGTTCGGCACCCAAGCGTGCGAGGGTCTGCTCAGGCACAATCGAGCCACGCAGTTTATAGACATCTTCAGGCGTATAGCCACGGGTAATCCCCGCAAAACGCGGGCCAGTCCAACTTTCAGCCATCTGGGCGATCTGCTGCTCACGGGTCATAAAACGCAGGTCCTTTCTCAACGGGAGTTCATTTGTGTGAGGCGGCGCGAAGCGACACACCAGCCTGCGCGAACCAGCAAGCTGCATGCAACCACCGCTAACCTTGGCGGTTGTGCTACGGGCCACAAAATGATGCCACCAGCCTCTGGGCCTCATTATACGTGGTAAGCAGTTACGTGTAAGTTACAGCGTCTACCGAATCGAGATAAGGGCAGCGAACCTTTTTAATGATCCCAGCGCAGGCATCATGTCACCCTGAGCGCAGCGAAGGGTCTGCCAGGAGACCGGGAGAGATGCTTCGCTGCGCTCAGCATGACATGGGGTTGGGATACTTTGGAAATCCCGCATCCCTAAGGCTGCCCGCCAACGGCGAGCTTGCCCTGCTACGGCCAAGTCCGACCGTAGTTCTCCGCGAGCTTCGTCAGAATGGCTTGTTCCAAATCAATCTCAAGCAGATCGGCCAGTTGGAAGAGATACTGCGCCACATCGGCCAGTTCGCCTGCCACATCGGCCCGATCTTGCGGCATATCGGCGAACTGAAAGTGTTCGAGCAACTCCCCCACCTCGACTGCGACGGAGGTGGCGATGTTGCGCGGCGTCTGGGGGTAGATTGAGTCGGGGGCGTACCAGCCTTTGTCGGTCACGAACTGGTTAATGGCGGCGGTTAGCGCCTTGATGTCCATTGTGGCTCCTCTGGTGAATGGGCTTAGGTCCAATACTTTTCAAATAAGCGCCATGTGAGGTGTCTTGTCATTCTGAGCGCAGCGAAGAATCCCGACCGGGACGCTTCGCTTCGCTCAGGGTGACAGTGCTACGTATGCGCTACTGCCTTATTTGAAAAGTATTGGGCTTAGGTCAGGTCATGATAGCATTCCAAAGCCTTGCGTAGGCGCGTGCTACAATAGCCCTGCGGCGCAGGTTCGAGCTTAGCGCGCTTACACAACGCCGCAACGCCGCAATCTGCAATCTAAAATCTAAAATCTCAGACAAGCTTCGTAGGTACTTTACAGTCTTGGGCCACGCAAGTCTTCCTGATGCGCTCGACCTGAAACCTGAAACCTGGCACCTGAAACCTTGTCTACAATCCAAAGGGAATCCCCAATGCTAACCATTGACCAGATCAAAACCTACTGCGAACACACGCTTGCCGCCAAGTTTCTCGCGGGCGACCGGGAGGGTTTGCGCCGCCTGCAGTTGGCGCTTGGCGTGCTGATGGATGCAGCCCAAGCGGCGGGCGACCATACGACCTACGCGCACTTCCGTGGTCTGGCCGCGAAGGCCGCTGATAAGCGTGAAGCCTTGGAGAACGGCTCGTGAGGCTAAAGAATCTCTTCGCGCACCTGCGACAGTTTCGCGGCACGGAGTTCCAACTGCTGCTGACGGTGCTGCTCTTCTTTGCCGCTGGCTATCTGTTGGTGACGACGGCGACCCAACAGCGTGAATTTGTCGCCACGGTACCCGGCATCCTCAGCATTCTCTGGCCTTCGGCCCTGCCGCTGCTGCTCTTCATTGGTGTGTCGCTGGGCCTCAGCTTCAACAGCCCGCGTGCCGACCAAGTGGTACTCCCGTTGGTGGCCTTGCTCGCCGGACTCAGCCTGATGCTCACGGCGCGGCTTGAACCGAGCCTCAATCTGCTCTTCCAGTGCAGCGCCGCCGACGGCGTGGTCGTCAATTGTTATGAGGGCATCGCCAGTAAGCAATCGCTCTGGGTGAGTTTGGGCGTGGTGGGGCTGGCGGCGATGCTGTTTCTGCCGTGGGATCGGCTACTCATTCGCTGGTTGCGCCTCTCGCTCTTCGATTTCCTCGACCACTACCGCTACGTCTGGCTAGGCGTGGGCCTGTTACTTGTCGTCGCCACCTTCATCTTCGGCGTAGACCCCAACGGCTCAGGGGTCAACCTCTGGTTCAACTTCGGCGTCTTCCTCTTTCAGCCCTCAGAGTTACTGAAGATCATCTTGGTGATCTTCATGGCCTCATACCTGAACGAACACCGCGAAGTGGTCGCGGCGGGCTACCGTTTAGGCCCGCTGACGTTGCCGCCCCTGCCCCATCTGGTGCCGATTGCGGCGATGTGGGGCATCGCAATGGGCATTATTGTCTTTCAGCGTGACCTGGGGGCGGCGCTGTTGCTCTTCGGGGTCTTTCTGGCGATGCTTTACGCAGCCACGGGGCAAGGGTGGTACGTGTTGGCGGCGCTGGGGGCGTTTGCGGCAGGCGCTTACGGCCTCTTTCAATTGGTGGCGGTCGTCAAGCTGCGCGTAGCGGTTTGGCTTGACCCGTGGGCGACCGCGCAGGGCACGGGCTACCAGATTGTGCAGGCGATTTACGCCCTCTCAGCGGGCGGCATCTTCGGCAAAGGCTTGGGGATGGGCGTTCCGGCGATTGTCCCCGCCATTCACACCGACTTTATCTTCACCGTCGTCGGCGAAGAGTTGGGACTGGCAGGGACATTGGCCGTCATGATCGCCTACGTGCTGCTCATCTTTCGCGGCTACGCCATTGCCCAACGCATCCCCGGACGCTTTCGCGGCTTTGAGCAACTGTTGGCCTTTGGTTTGACCACCATCATCGCCGTGCAGACGCTGATCATCATCGGGGGCAACCTGCGCCTCATCCCGCTGACTGGCATCACGCTGCCGTTCGTCTCGTATGGCGGCTCATCCATATTGATCAACTTCATACTGGTTGGGTTGCTGATGCGGATCTCGGCCACGACGCAGCGTTGAGGATGAGGTTGGTTGTGCTGCCTGAGACTGCTGCCGAGCCAGCTTATAATGAGGCCAGCCTAACAGGAGGTGACGGATGACACCTATCGAAGCGGTACGTGAAGCGGCGCAACGCTTACCACCCGGCGAGCAACTCCAGCTGATTCAGGAATTACTGCGTGGGTTGCAGCAGAATTATAAGCAGCAGGAGCCTGCCATTCCATCAGGAGTGCGCCGTGCCGCACCCATCACGAAGCTCGCCGATCTCGCAGCCGACTTTTGGCCAGAGGATGAGACGGCTGACGCCATTAACGCCTATATCGCCCAGCAGCGCGCTGCTGATCGCCTGAGCGACCAATGAGTACGCTGCTGCTGGATACGAATATCATCTCGTTTCTTTTCAAGTGCGATACACGAACTGAGCGCTACACGCTGCACCTGCACGACCAGGAACTGGCTATCGCAATAATGACCGTAGCCGAGTTGTTCCAGTGGGCAGCTATGCGGAATTGGGGCGAGGCACGGATAGCCAGACTCGAACAGTACTTAGATCATTACACCATCTTGCCGGTAGACATCGAAACATGCCGATGCTGGGCGAATATTCGTGCCATCCGCAGTGCTGCTGGTCTGCCGATCTCGCCCCAAGACGCTTGGATTGCTGCGACAGCGCTTCGTTACCGGCTGCCACTCGTGACGCATAACCCTGACGACTTCCAACAGATCCCCGGCATGACCATCATCACCGAAGCGTGAGGCATAAGGGAAGCCGATCTTCCTAAGCATCCCATCCCGGCACCATGTCACCCTGAGCGAAGCGAAGGGTCTTTCGGCAAGCTGGGAGAGATGCTTCGCTGCGCTCAGCATGACATGTCTGTCGTCGGGATGCTTAAGCATTTCCACGTCCCTAAGGCGTCGCATTAGCTAGGCCAGACGACGCATGATGAGGCTGAAGCGTACAGCATCCGAAGCAGTGGCGACCATCTGCTACGAAATTCGGAGCGCGACTGGCGCGTAGTCCAACGAAAAGACCTGTCAGGTGGGGCACACGGGACAATTCTGGGGCCTCAGGGTCGTTTTTGTGTGCCCCTCCTGACAGGTCTAGGGTGGATAGAACGTTTCGGCGTCCCGCTACGACGTTTTGGCGTCCCGATATGACGTTTTGGCGTCCCGCTACGACGTTTCGGCGTCCCGATGCGACGTTTCGGCGTCCCGATGCGAC
>CAIRDL010000431.1 GCA_903877345.1 uncultured Oscillochloris sp.
CTACCCGTTCCAGCGCCAGTACCATTGGCTTGATTCGAACAGTCGTCAGCCCAAGGCCGTGGCGGCACATGGCGCGGCACAGGTCGAGGGGCTGCTCTATGAGGTGGACTGGGAACGACAAACCCTGCCCCTGACCGTCGTGCCGCCCACGCAGCCCGGACACTGGCTCATTCTGGCTGATGCGGGCGGAGTTGGCGCGGCGCTGGCGCTGTTGCTGCGGGAGCTTGGCGAGAGGGTTGAGCTGACGACGGACGTGGCGGGGCTGACGGAGCGGGTCGCGTCCCTGGTCTCACAGCATGATTCCCTGCCCCTGCGCGGTGTGATCCACCTCTGGGCGCTCGATCACACGGAGAATGCTGCGGACGTCCTCGACAGCGTAATGCTCGCGGCGCTTCAGGAGCGCAATCTCGGCAGTGTGCTCCAACTGGTGCAGACCCTGGCGGTGCTCGCGGGTGCTGCGCCACGCCTCTGGGTGGGGACGCAGCATGCTCAGCAACTCGCCGCCACACAGCCGGTCGCCGTCGCGCAGACACCCCTCTGGGGGCTGGGGCGTGTAATCGGCCTGGAGTACGGCGAGCACTGGGGTGGGCTGGTGGATCTCGATCTGGCTGATGCGCCAGATGAGCAGGCTAGGGCGCTGCTGGCTGAGTTGCTGCAACCACGCCCCGCTGGTGAAACTGAGGTCGCCTACCGCAAGGGCACCCGCTATGTGGCGCGCTTGGTGCGGGCCAAGCCGGCGCAGGCCAGTCAAACCTCTGTCGCCATTCATGCGGATGCAAGCTATCTGATTACCGGCGGCCTAGGGAGCCTGGGCCTGCTGGTGGCCCAAATGCTGGCGGACCGGGGCGCACGGCAGCTCATCTTGGTTGGGCGGCGTACGGTGATGGACGCCCACGCGCAGGCGGTGATCGCTGACCTAGAGGAGCGCGGGGTCACGGTGGAGGTTGCCTCGGTTGATGTGGCTGATGCGGCGGCGATGGAGCGGCTCTTTGCGGCTATCCATGCCGGGGCGTACCCCCTCAGGGGCGTCTTCCACACCGCCGGAATCCTCGATGATAGCCTGCTCATGCACCAAAGCTGGGAGCGTTTCGCCCCAGCGCTGGCGGCGAAAGTGACGGGCGGCTGGCTGCTGCACCAACTCACGCGGAGCATGAATCTTGACCTGATGGTCTTCTTCTCATCGGTAGTCGCGCTGTTGGGGAATGTGGGACAAGCGAGCTACGCCGCCGCCAATGCGTTCCTCGACGGGTTGGCCCGCCAGCGCTGCCAGGAGGGTTTGCCTGCGCTGAGTATCAACTGGGGGATCTGGGCCGAGGTTGGGATGGCGCTGCGTGCCGGGCCGCTTGCCTTTGCTGGGATCCAGCCGATGCCGCCTGCCACAGCCATGCACGCCCTAGCCCGGCTGCTCCCATGCGCCGGTCAGATCGGCGTGGCCTCAGTTGACTGGGTCGCCCTGGCTGCGGCGGGGCGAACACCCCGACCGTTCCTGACCAACCTCGTGCCGCTGTCGGCCCCCGCGCCCTCCGGCACGCAACCATCGCTGGTGGCGGAGCTAGAGGCGCTGCCGCCCAAGCGTCGGTTGAGCCATATGCAGACCTATCTGCAACAGGTGGTGGGCCAACTGCTCGGCATGGCCGCCTTGCCAGATAGCACGACCGGCTTCGCTGATCTAGGCATGGATTCGCTCATGGCCTTGGAGCTGCGCCGCCGCCTTGAGCGGAGCCTCGCCCGATCCCTGTCCACCACGATTGCCTTTGAGTACCCGCGCATTGAGGCGCTTGCCCATTACTTGCTCAGCGAAATCCTAGTGCTGGCCGAACCTGTGACGGTCGCTGCGCGGGTGGCAGCCCGCACGGTAGACACGCACGCGCCGATTGCGGTGATCAGTCTGGCCTGTCGCTTTCCCGGTGCGGACACGCCGGAAGCCTTCTGGCAGTTGCTTCAGGATGGTGGCGATATGGTGCGGGAGATCCCCGCCGTGCGCTGGGATGTGGACAGCTTCTATGATCCCCAGCGTCCAATGCCGGGCAAGATGTACACCCGTGAAGCCGCATTTGTCGCTAACGCCGAGCAGTTCGACCCGCTCTTTTTTGGCCTTGCCCCCCGCGAAGTCACCAGCATGGATCCGCAACACTGGCTGCTGTTGGAAGTGAGCTGGGAAGCCCTGGAGCGCGCCGGGATCGCGCCAAGCACCCTCGTTGACAGCCAGACCGGGGTTTTTGTCGGGATCGGTGTTGGAAACTACGGCAGCATGCATGATCTTCAAGATCTGGCTGATCTGGATAGCTATGCCATTACCAGTGGCGGGCATAGTGTTGCCGCTGGCCGACTAGCCTATATGCTGGGCTTGCAGGGGCCGACATTGGCTGTTGATACGGCCTGTTCTTCATCGTTGGTGGCCTTGCATCTGGCCTGTCAGAGCTTGCGCTCTGGTGAGTGCGACTTGGCCTTGGCTGGCGGTGTCAGCCTGATGCTGTCGCCCACGATGCATGTGGCGCTCTCGCAGATGCAGGTGCTTGCGCCTGATGGGCGCTGCAAAGCCTTTGACGCCGCTGCCGACGGCTATGGCCGGGGCGAGGGCGGCGGCATGGTCGTCCTCAAGCGGCTCAGCGATGCCCAGGCCGACGGCGATCAGATCCTGGCGGTGATCAGCGGCAGCGCGATCAATCACGATGGGCCCAGCAGCGGCCTGACCGTGCCCAACAAACGGGCTCAAGAGAAACTGCTGCGCCAGGCGCTGGCAAAGGCCCAGGTGTCGCCGGATGAGGTCGCCTATATTGAGACCCACGGCACGGGCACGCCCTTGGGCGATCCGATCGAGATCCGGGCACTTGGCGCGGTCTTTGGGGCCGAGCGGCCTTGCCCACTGTTGGTCGGTACGGTCAAGGCAAATGTGGGGCATCTCGAAGCGGCTGCCGGCATCGCGGGTTTTATCAAGACCGTGCTGGCCGTGCAACACGGGCAGATCCCGCGCCAGATGCACTTCCATACGCCTAACCCCTACATCGAGTGGGATGCGTTCGCCATCGAGGTTCCCACGACCTCGCAGCCTTGGCCTGGCGCAGGTTCGGTGCGCCGAAGGGTTGCGGGTGTCAGTTCCTTTGGCATCAGCGGCACCAATGCCCACATTATTGTCGAGGCGGCACCGCCGCTGCCGCCTGCGAACGCCACCCCATACCTTGAGCGCTCCCGGCACCTCTTGACGCTGTCGGCAAAGAACTCGGTGGCCCTCCACGCCTTGGCGGCACACTACCTAGCGCATGTGCAGTGCCATCCAGAGCTTGACCTAGGGAATCTGTGCTACACGGCTGCAGTTGGGCGCAATCACTTCACCCACCGCCTGGGCATCGTCGCCGAAAGCGTTGCCGCTTTACAAACCAGCTTACACGCCTTCCTGAAGGGCGACGATGCGCCTGCAATCATTCGTGGGCGTGTGGCCCATACGCCACCCCGTATCGCCTTCCTCTTCACCGGCCAGGGCGCACAGTATGTGGCGATGGGGCGCGA
>CAIRDL010000432.1 GCA_903877345.1 uncultured Oscillochloris sp.
ACGCATCACGCATCACGCATCACGCATCACGCATCACGCATCACGCATCACGCATCACGCATCACGCATCACGCATCACGCATCACGCATCAAAAAAGGCACCATGACCCCTGTCATCGAGTTCAACAACGTCAGCAAACGCTTCGTCCTCCACACCGACGAGCGCAAGACTGTGCAAGAACGTGTCATCGGCCTCGTGCGTCCCCGGCCTCCCGGCGAGATCTTCTGGGCTTTGCGCGACGTGAGTTTCAGCGTCGAGCCGGGGCAGAGTCTCGGCTTGGTGGGCCATAACGGCGCAGGCAAAAGCACCGCCCTCAAACTGATGACGCGCATTCTCGAGCCGAGCAACGGCACGGTGCAAACCCAGGGCCGCATCGCCGCCTTGCTCGAACTGGGCAGCGGCTTTCACCCCGACCTGAGCGGGCGCGAAAATGTCTTTCTCTACGGCTCGCTGATGGGCCTGGGCCGCCGCGAGATGACGCGGAAACTGCCGGAGATCATCGAGTTCGCCGCCATTGGCGCGTTCATTGACACCGCGATCAAGCACTACTCATCGGGGATGTACACGCGCCTCGCCTTTGCCGTCGCTACCGCCGTTGACCCCGACATCCTGATTACCGACGAGGTGTTGGCCGTGGGCGATGAGGCGTTCCAGCGCAAGTGTATGGAGCGCATTTACGGCTTCCGGCGGGCCGGGAAGACCATCATCTTTGTCTCCCACGCCCTCGAGATCGTGCGCTCGCTCTGTGATGTGGCCGTCTGGCTCGACCACGGGGTTGCTCGGGCCAGTGGGAGCGCCAGCAAAGTGATTGATGCCTACCTGGGTGAAGTCAATCGGCAAGAGCAGGCACGACATGCTGCCGAACGGCCCACCAATGCGCCAGAGGAGGCTGCCCCCAACCTCTTCCGCCGGGGCACCCGCGAGGTTGAAATTACCAAGGTGCAACTGCTCGACGCCGCCGGCGTGGAACAGACCGTCTTCCAGACCCACACGCCCCTGACGGTGCGACTGCACTACCACGCGCACCAACCCGTCAACGAACCAATCTTCGGCATCGGCATCCATCACGAAAGCGGGGTTTGGCTCAGCGGGCCGAACACCGGCTTCGACCAGTTCACCATCGCCAGCCTTGCGGGGCGTGGCTACGTGGACTATTGCGTCGCCGCGCTGCCCCTACTGAACGGGGCGTATCGGGTGAGCGCCGCCGTGGTAGACACGACCCAACTGAATATCTACGATCTGCACGACCGGCTCTATCCCCTAGTGGTGCAGAGCGACCTCACCCGTGAGCGCTACGGACTGCTCGCACTAGCTGGGACTTGGGGCTGGCACGCCTGATCAAAGCGCCGCCGCACCTACGCTACTCTGGCCGCTCCGGTGGGCTTGCTGGCGGCGGGGTGCGCCGGGGGGGCGGCGGGGGCGCGGCACTACTACTGTCGCGGGTGTTCTTCTGCACTGTGACTGCCGCGAACATGCTGAGCAGGAAGGCCATCCCGTAGAAGCCTTTTTCACTTAGCTCAAGCTTAGCATTCCAGAGGCCAATCGCCAACAGCCCCAGCGTCAGGATCACCGAAGTCCAGGCGAGGCCAAAGTAGAGCGACGTGACGGGAACGCCCTCTAGTTGGTCGCGCACACTCTTCTGAACCGAGACAGCGGAAAATAGCCCGTACATCAGCACGGTGAAGTAGTAGCCCTTCTCGCTTAGCGGCATCGTCGCGTTCCAAAGCCCGATGTTGTAGGCGATCCCCCCCGCAAAAAGCGCGGCCCACGAGGCGAGGATAAAGGCGTTCGAGGGCCTGTTCGTTCCGGTGCTCATAAAATGTGTTGCCTTTAGGTACAAAAACCCAGGTAACGACCCAACATCCCGGTAGGTGGTAGCGCCGCCACATCTTGTGTCGCCATGGCGTGCGCGGTCAAAAAACCAAGCAAAACTACAGGCAGACGAGGGATGCCACGCAGTATAGCATCAACGTTGTCCATCCGGCTCATTCCACGGAACCATTAGTTGCACCGTAAAGTTTTGTCTCTACCGCCCAAACACGTTGGCCGGATCAAGGATTACCCCGCCCCAAAGATGACCTTTGCCGCCCCAAAGATGACCTTTGCCGCCCCAAAGATGACCTTTGCCGCCCCAAAGATGACCTTTGCCGCCCCAAAGATGACCTTTGCACCTCCAAAGATGACCTTTGCAGCCCCAAAGATGACCTTTGCCGCCCCAAAGATGTATCGCACAATCCTACCAGCATTGTGAAGATTTGCCCGGTAGCTGAAGCCACGGGCTACGCACGGCCTAGATGAGCCTGCACAGGCAGGCTTCAGCCCCCCGGATTCACACCAGCAGCATTTCTAATACTTCTCTGACACGCTGTTAGCATCGGTTTGCTACCCGCGTGTTACGATCCGCCCAATCAGTCTGTTGGAGAGGAATAGGTTATGTCATTCAACACTAATCGCTTCACCGAGAAGTCGTCTGAAGCTCTAGTTGCCGCCCAGAACGCCGCCGAGCGCGCTGGTACGAGCGAGGTGCAGCCCGAGCATCTGCTCTACACGCTGCTCGATCAGGGCGAAGGGATTGTGCCGCAGGTGCTGGCGAAGCTTGGCGTGGCTGTCGGTGCCCTCAAGCAACAGGCCAACGCCGAGGTGGCGAAGTTGCCCCGTATCAGCGGCAGCAACGTACAACCCCAATACAGTTCGCGTCTACGCAACGTCATTCTGAAGGCCCACGACGAGCTTGCTAGCTTCGGCGATGCCTATGTCAGCACCGAACATTTGCTGTTGGCTCTGCTTGACCATGCCGGCGGCGGTGCTCAGCGCGTCCTGAAGCAAACGGGGCTGACCCGCACTACGCTGTTGGCGACCCTGCGTGAGGTGCGCGGTGCCCAACGTGTCACCAGCCCCAATCCCGAAGGCACCTACGCCGCTCTTGAGCAGTATGGCCGCGATTTGACTCAACTGGCCCAGCGCAACAAGCTCGACCCCGTGATTGGCCGCGACGAAGAGATCCGCCGCGTCATCCAGATCCTCAGTCGGCGTACCAAGAACAACCCTGTGCTGATTGGCGAACCCGGCGTCGGCAAGACCGCGATTGTCGAGGGTCTCGCCCAGCGTATTGTGCGCGGCGATGTGCCTGAAGCGCTCAAGGAAAAGAAGGTCGTCGCGCTCGATTTGGGTGCCTTGATTGCCGGGGCTAAGTATCGCGGTGAGTTTGAGGAACGGCTGAAGGCGGTGCTCAAAGAGGTTCAAGAGCGCGAAGACATTATTCTTTTTATTGACGAGTTGCACACAATGGCGGGCGCGGGCGCGGCAGAAGGCGCAATGGACGCGGGCAATATGCTCAAGCCGATGCTGGCGCGGGGCGAGTTGCACATGGTGGGCGCAACCACCCTTGATGAGTATCGCAAGCACATCGAGAAGGATGCCGCCCTTGAACGGCGCTTCCAACCGGTACTGGTGGAACAACCGACTATCGAGGACACTATCAGTATTCTGCGCGGCCTGAAGGAGCGCTACGAAACCCATCACGGTGTTCGCATCACCGATGCCGCGCTTGTCGCTGCGGCGGTGCTTTCGGAGCGCTACATCGCCGACCGCTTCCTGCCCGATAAGGCGATTGACCTGATGGATGAGGCTGCTGCGCGCTTGCGAATGGAGATTACCTCCGACCCGCGTGAACTCGACGATCTGAAACGCCGCCAGATGCAGCTTGAAATCGAGCGTGAGGCGCTCAAAAGAGAGAAGGATCGCGCCAGTAAGGAGCGCCTAGAAAAGCTGGAGCAAGAACTCGCCAATCTGCGCGAACAGCGCAACGGTGTCGAGACGCGCCTCCAGAACGAGCGCCAGATGCTCGAGCAAATCCAGGGCTTTAAGGAGCAGATTGAGCAGACCCGCACCGCCATTGAACAGGCCCAGCGCCAGTACGATTACAACAAGGCCGCCGAACTTCAGTACGGCACGCTGACCAGCCTTGAGCGGCAGCTTCAGGAGGCCGAAGGGAAGCTGACGCAGAACGGGGCGAGCCTCTTGCGCCAAGAGGTCGGCGAGCAGGATATTGCCGAACTGATTGCGAAGTGGACGGGCGTGCCGGTGAGTAAGTTGCTTGAGGGCGAAGTTGAGAAACTGCTCAAGATGGAAGCGCGGCTCCACCTACGGGTCGTCGGCCAAGACGAGGCAGTCGGCGCGGTCGCCAATGCGGTGCGCCGCGCCCGCGCGGGGCTGCAAGACCCGCATCGCCCGCTTGGTTCGTTCCTTTTCCTTGGCCCGACTGGCGTGGGCAAAACGGAGTTGGCCCGTGCCTTGGCCGAGTTCCTTTTTGATGATGAGCAGGCCATCGTGCGACTGGACATGTCCGAGTACATGGAAAAGCACAGCGTCGCCCGCCTGATCGGTGCCCCTCCCGGCTATGTCGGCTACGACGAGGGCGGTCAACTCACCGAGGCGATTCGTCGCAAGCCCTACGCGGTCGTCCTCTTCGATGAGGTCGAGAAGGCCCACGCCGATGTCTTCAACGTGCTGCTACAAATCCTTGATGACGGTCGGCTGACTGACGGGCAAGGCCGGGTGGTCAACTTCAAAAACACCGTCGTGATTATGACCAGCAACATTGCCTCGTCCAAGATCCAGGAGTTGACGCAGGAAGGGGTAAGCGAAGAGGAAATCCGCACGGTGGTGATGGAAGAGTTGCGCGACGAACTGCGGCCCGAGTTCCTGAACCGCATTGACGAAATCATTGTCTTTGGGCCGCTGAGCCGCGAACAGATCGGGGCGATTGTCTTGATCCAGCTTGAACGCCTACGGCAGCGGCTCACCGACCGCAAACTGCAGCTTGAACTAAGCCCGGAAGCGCAGGCACAACTCGCCAGCGAAGGCTACGACCCGGTTTATGGTGCCCGCCCGCTCAAGCGGGTGATCCAACAGCGCCTCCAGAACCCATTGGCGAGCGAGTTGCTGCGGGGCGTTTTCCACGAGGGCGACACCATTCTGGTTGAGCGTGGGCCAAAGGGGTTCAGCTTCCGCAAGGGGTAGCGCGCGTTCGGGGTGAACGTTGCCGCGTCACATGGCGCACTGTGGCGCGGTAACGTTCGCTCAATGACCGTCAGTAGTCTGGCAACGAAGTTTTTTGCAAAAGCGTTGGCTGAGCTTGTCGCAGCCAGCGCTTGTCGCAGCCAACGCTTTTACAAGAAGACTTCGTTGACGGACTAGTACATCATCCGAGTAAATTTGATGGGTAGAGGCGGCTCGCGAGCCGCCTCTACGGCCTTCGGACAACCCATCAGAATTACTCGGACGGTGTACTAGTCAGTTCACCTGGAAAAGGCCCACGTCATCCCATTGGGGCCAAAAAGGTAGAGAAAGTTGCTGCCCTGCATGTAGACGA
>CAIRDL010000433.1 GCA_903877345.1 uncultured Oscillochloris sp.
CAAGCATGGCAACCGGCGGCTGAAACGCTGTTGGGGCACGCTGTTCGTAGACAAGGTCTTCAACCAACTCGAACGCGACCGCTGGTTTATTGATAACGTGAAGCCGATCATGCGCGTGGTGCAACTCGGCCTACGGAATGATTTGCGCTTCACGGCCACCGCCCTCGCCCTCGTCGTGCGCTTTCTGCTGACTAGTGGGCTGCCGCCGTTGCTTGGCGGGGCAAGCACTGAAGCGAGTGAGCCGCACCTAGCGCAAGATCCGACGCTGGTTGCGACGGCCATCGCCGACCCGGCGCTGTTGGCGGCGGTGCTGACCCATTTGGAGCATCGTGACACGCGGGCGGAGTTCGAGCGCGTGCTGCGTGGGGCTGACCCCGATGCGCTGAATGCCGTGTTGCGGGGCAATGCGCCGCCCATCTCTTTTGCCAACAGCCCTGAGGGGGTTGGCGATGAACTGCTGTTGGGTGGGGGAAAGGCTGCCGAGGACGCGTACAAGACGGCAGCGCGGGAGGTTCTGGAGGCGGATGCCAGCTTGCGCACCGTGATTATGGGCCATACCCATAGCCCGATTGATGGCTATGCTGCGCCGGTTGACCTGATGGATGGACGGCAGGGTTTCTACTTCAACAGTGGCACATGGACGCGCCACTTGCGCGATGAGGGGCGGCGCACCTATAGCTGGGACGAGATCACCGATGCGGCGAACTACACGACCCTGCTCTCTTACATCAGGCTTGACCCTGACGGCACCGGCGGCTACCGTCCGGCCCTCGCGAGTTGGTACGAAGAGGGCGCTTGAGGCCAGTTGAGATTGTAGATTGTAGATTGCGGGACGTGGCGCATTTGTCTAGCGGTCGCCGGGTGCAACGATCAAGCGGAACCCGCTAGTTCTGAACAACAAGGTCAGGTAGCTTCAAGAAGTGGTACTATAGCAGTCCTAATCCATGTCGTGAAGGGGAGTCAAGGCTTCAGTCGGTTGAAGCCTTGACTCCCCTTCACGGTTCCAAGAGGAGGGAATGCAGCGCTACTTCGTTATGCAGCTTGAATCACGCCTTGACGGCCAAGCACGGCCCGCCCATTGCGGCGACGAGGCGCAGCACGATGATATCGCGCTGCGTAAAGCTGCCATGCAGCGGATCTGCCAGTTGAATCACCCCCCAAAGACGCCCTTGCGCGATCAGGGGCGCACAGAGCACCGTTTGCGTATGTTCGTCGCCCTGATTCGGGACACCAACACAACACGCGAGGTCGGGATGCTCCACGATCTGCCCTATTTCGCTGTCGCCCACCACCCACATGGCGTTGTCCAGATCGGCCAACAGCGGCTCTTGGTCAAGCGCTATCGGGGTCGAAGTGATGACCAAGGCCGTGATGAACCGCCCAGTCGCCCGGTCATAGCGATACAGCGCTCCACTGGCAATGTCGAAGAGATCCCGCACCAACTGCATCACCTGCTGCATCACTTGGTCGGGGGTTCGGTTCGCGTTGAACTGCACGCTCATATCGGCCAGCATTTGCAGTTCTTGCTTAAGCTGGGTCTGCCGCGCTTGGGCCTGCTGTTCGGCCTGACGGGTTCGTACCTCCGCCACACTTCGCGCCAACGCGGCACGAATGAAGCCGGGAATCGGCTCGCCGACCTGCCCCCGCGCCGCCGCTGACATCACGACGAGCGGCGTCTGCGGGGTGACGTTCAGCTTCGCCGCATCAGTGAGCGTGTCGGGGTCAACAAGGAGCAACTCGGGGTGCAACCCCTGGAGGGCCGCCTGAAAAACTTGCTGGGTCGGGGCAAAACTGACTGCGACACCAAGCCGGTGGAGTTCCGCCCTAAGCTGTGGGTCTGCATACGGCCAGAGTATCAGCGCGAGCATGTCGCTCTCACCGCTCTTCCCAGGAACCGCCTGCCGTAGATTCCGCTCGTCCTGTTGGATGGTCTGACGGCGTAGCCCACGGGGCACGTCGGTCCGAGCGGAGGGGTGGTTGATAGCTGCATAGCTCATGAGAATGCCTTTGCAATGCTGGCGTAGCATACGCCGGGTTGGTGTACTAGGCGAGGCCAAAGCCCGCTGGTATTCCGTAGTGTAAGGCCGCTATGGGCAATTGAACATTTGCCTAGTAGCATATTTTTGTGTCTGCGTCTGGTATTCTATGGAGATGGGAGTCTAAGGCAAGGTTCCAGGTTCCAGGTTCCAGGTCAAGTGCATCAGAACGCCTTGCGCGTACGCAAACTGGAAAGCACCCACGAACCTTGTCTAAACCTAAACTGTTCAACCCGGTGCTACCGTTCGTGCAGACGCGCCGCAAAGTTGGAAGCTAAGACAAGGTTCCAGGCTACTTTCCAGTCTTGGCTGGCGCATGGCTTCCTGATGGGCTCAACCTGACCCCTAATCTGAAACCTGAAACCTGACCCCTAATCTGAAACCTGAAACCTAAACCCTAATCTGAAATGTTGCCTAAGGCGAATCGCATGGAGCATACCAGCCTTATTTTGGTAGTTGATGACCAAATTCGCAGCCAACAAGCGCTTGCCAGCCTGTTGGCACCAGAAGGCTATCGGGTCGTCTGTGCCTCCAGTGGGGTCGAAGCGCTGACCTTGGCGCGACAGTTAAGCCCCGATCTGGTGCTGCTTGACGTGATGATGCCCGAAATGGACGGTTTCGAGGTCTGCCGCTGCTTACGGAGCGACCCATCCCTGGCCTTCGTCCCCATCCTAATGGTCACGGCTCTGGATGATACCGAATCGCTGCTCCGGGGGTTGGATGCGGGGGCCGATGACTTTATCACCAAACCGTTCCAACGGGTGACGCTGCGCGCCCGTATCCGCACCATTACGCGCCTCAACCGCTTTCGCGCTCTGCTTGACGAGCAGCAGCGGGTGACAACTGAGCGCGCCCAGTTGCTCTGGGCGATCGAGCATGCGAGCGATGGCTATTTTTTGCTCGATGAACAGGAGCACCTCCAGTATGGCAACCTCCAGGCGCGCCGTTTCCTCAATCTGCCAGCGGATCTGGCGGTCTTGCCTGACGCGCCGTTCCTTACCTTGATCCGCCAACAGTTTCAGCTTGAACCTGCCGACGCCTGGGCCACTTGGCCGCTGCCCACTACGGCGCTGCGCTATCTCGTGCAACACGACGACACCGCCTCGCGCTGGCTAACCGTCGAGTTGCGCGATCTGCCGGAGGGTGTTCAGGGCAACCGTCTCCTGCGACTCTGCGAAGTAACGGCCCAAATTGAAGCTGAACAAAACCTGTGGACGTTTCACAGCTTTATGTCACACAAAATACGCACCCCGCTGACGAGCGTTTTGGGCGGGATGGCGATGTTACGGCGACGTGCCCCGGCCTTGCTGCCCAACGACCTCGCCATGCTGTTCGAGATCGCGTACAACGGGGCGCAACAGTTGAATGTGGTCGTGAACGATGTTTTTAACTACCTCAACGTGGCGGTCGTCGCCCCGCCAGGCGACGGGATGCCCCTCGCGGAAGTGGCAGAACTTGTGCGCCGCCTCGGCAACGAACTCACCCTCACCACGCTGCACGTCTCCGAGGCTTGCGACATGGCAGCGCATCGGCTGACCGTCACCAGTAATACGGTCGAGTTACTGCTGACGGAGTTGCTCGAGAATGCCCAGAAATTTCACCCGACCCAGACGCCTACCGTCCACGTCTCGCTGGGCCTTGCGGATGACACCGCGACCATCCAGGTCGCTGATGATGGGCAGTCGCTGACACCAGCGCAATTCGACCGGCTCTGGGAACCGTATTACCAGATTGATCCGACCGGCGCAGGCCAAGTGCCGGGGTTGGGCTTGGGGATGGCGACCGTCGCACGGGTGCTTTGGGGCGTGGGCGGCACCTGTCGGGCGTTTAATCAACCCACTGGCCCTGGGCTGATTGTTGAATTGGCCCTGCCCCTTGGATTTTAGATTTTGGATTGCAGATTTTGGTTTGCGGCTTTGCGTCAGATCACGAAGCTAAGGAGACACTATATGCACCAAGGGAAGCGGAAAAAATAAAACGTCTCGTCACCGCTTGACCCGTGCTGCGTGATCCGTGACGAGGCGTGCCGTGACCGATCACGGATCACGCAGCACGGGTCACGACGGAACAATTGAAAAGATCCGCTTCCCTCAAGAGGGTGAAACAATCTGCATGAGGTCTCACCATGAACATACCCGCCACCGTACTGATTGTTGATGATCAGGTGC
>CAIRDL010000434.1 GCA_903877345.1 uncultured Oscillochloris sp.
AACTGGCCGACCCTCGCCCGCGCCTGTTTGGCCGTTCCGCTCAGCACGCCGCCCCGCACCGAGGTCTGTTACAGCAACCTCGGCTACGGGCTGTTGGCGCTCATGGTCGAACGGCTGACCGACCAACCGTTCCCAACCGCCCTCACCGACCTAGTGCTGACGCCCTTGGGCATCGAAGGCTACCTCAGCGCCAACCTGCCGCGCCCCGCCGCCCAACTTGGCGGCAGACTAGGCGAACATGCCGGTACCGCCTTGGAGCCGTTCAACTCACTGTTCTGGCGTGACCTGGCGCTGCCCTGGGCCGGCCTCATCACCACGGCAACCGGCGCATTGGCCCTGGTACGCGCCTTCGCGGGCGTCCCGCCAGGCTTCCTGCCGCTGCCCCTCACCGCCGAGGCGACCAGCGACCAAACGGGCGGCCTCGCAGGCGGCACCCCCGGCTTCCTCCGCTGGACACCCTGCCCGTGGGGTCTCGGCGTCGAACTACGCGGCGCAAAACGGCCCTACTACACCCCCGCCAACGCCTCGCCCGCAACCTTCGGCCACGCGGGTGGCAGCGGCGCATGCGCTTTTGCCGACCCACAAGTCGCTATAGCTTGGGCCATGCTGAGCACGCGCCCGCTCCCCGGTTGGTGGGTGCGTTGGCCTCACATCGGTGCTGCCATACTCAGCGCTTTGGACTCAGGTGGGCTGGGTGCGTAACAGCGTGGCGCATCCGGCATCGGCCTGCGCCGACGCCCATCCGCAGGCTCCGCAGGCGCGACTTCAGTCGCCAACGAAGAGGGGCGCTGAAACCTCCCGGCTTCACACTGAGGCATGAGGCATGATTGGTCAGGAGCGGTCCGGTCACGCATCACGGGTCACGGGTTACGGTAGCGAACCTGATTCCGGCCCGCGTGTTTGGCGGCATAGAGTGCCTCGTCGGCACGTTGGAACAGCCACGCGGGGTCAACGTCGCCCGCAGGGTGCAGATCGGTGCAAGCGACGCCGATACTGACGGTGAGGGGCAAGGCTTTCCCTTCAGCGAGGTGCAGCGCGTGCGCGCTGAACTGCGTACGCAGCCGTTCAGCGATGGACATCGCTCCTTCCAGCGCGGTATTCGACAGCACTACCAGAAACTCTTCGCCACCCCAACGGCCCACCCAGTCGTAGGGGCGCACGGTCTGCAAGAGGATCTGGGCGCTGTGGCTGAGCGCTTGGTCGCCCACCAGATGCCCGTGCTGGTCATTGACCGCCTTGAAGTGATCAAGATCGACGAGCAGGAGGCTCAGCGGGAGGCTGTCCCGGTTCGCCCGCGCCAGTTCTGCGCTGACGTGGTCGGTGATCGCACGCCGGTTGAGTAGGCTCGTGAGTGCGTCGTGGGTCGCCTGGTAGGCGTAGTTGTCGTGGGCTACCCGCAGTTCCGCCTCCAAGGCGTGGCGTTCACTCACATCAATATAGGTACCCACGACGCGTAGCGGCTGACCCGCCTCGTCACGGACAATCACTTGCCCCCGGTCAAGAATCCAGAGCCAGGTGCCGGTCTTCGTGCGACAACGATATTCGCACTCGTACCACGCGGTGTGACCGTCGAGGTGGTTCTGGAGCGTCGCCAACACCTGTGGGAGATCGTCTGGATGGGCTAAGCGCTCCCATGCGCGCACACGGCCCTCAATCTCGCCGGGCGTATAGCCCAACATTATCTGCCAACGGTCGCTGAAGAAGACCGCGCCGGTCTGCACATCCCAATCCCATAAACCATCGTTTACTGCGTTGAGGGCGTACTGCCAACGCTGCTCACTCGCCCGCAGCGCTGCCTCCGCCGCCTTGCGCTCCGTCACATCTTCCGCCACATAGGCAAAGCGGGGTGGT
>CAIRDL010000435.1 GCA_903877345.1 uncultured Oscillochloris sp.
CGGCACCGTGGTGAACGCGATGCTCTGCGGCGCGTCCATGCCTCGGCCCAACATATTTCGCAGCGAGGCGTCAATCGTCAGGCGGTAACTAGCCCCGTAGCGCAAACCGCCTTGGGGGCGAATCGTCACCACCGCGCCCGCACTGCTGACTGTCAACTCGGCGGGCGGATCAAGCCGCAAGGCTCCCGCGAGGGACGCCTGTTGCACGGGCTGGTCAAACTCAAGGCGCAGTTCGGCCTGCGGATTGGCGTCGGTCGTCCCGGCGATAGGGGTCGCACTCCGCAGTTGCGGCCCGCGCAACAGCAGCGGGGCGGCGAACGCGCCAGCGCCAACCAACAGCAGTACGACTACGGTGGCGAGGACGATGGGCATGCGGCGGGACGAAAAGCGTTTTTTTAGGGGACTCATGGGCGTGTGTCCTTACAGAGAGAGCTTAAACGAGGTGTCAGGCATGTTTCAGAAGCGACGGTTCCAGCTTGACATAGCAGTCCTCTTGAAACCGTGAAGGGGAGTCAAGGCTTTAGCCGGCTGAAGCCTTGACTCCTTTCTACGACATGGATAGGATTGCCATCGTTCGTAGTAGGGGCTTTAGCCCCGTGCAAGGCTCTCTAACGCGGTTGAAGCCGCTACTACGAACCATGCAGACTGACACATTCGGTCTGAAACCTGACACCTCACTCGGCAACGCTAAACAGACTAACGTCGCTCCGCCACACGCCGCCCTGAGCATCGTGGGCCTCGGCCCAGACTTGGTGTTCGCCGGGGCGGAGTTGCCAGAAGGTGCGGTACGGCGGGGTAGTGAAATGAGCCATTGCCACACCATCCACATAAATCGTCAGATCAGCATTCGCTGTGCCAGCGCGAGCCTCAAGGGTGAGTTGTTGGCGTTCAGCAGGCACCCCAGGGCTGAGACGAAAGACTGCACCGGAGCTAGGCGCGACGATGGTGGGGGCGGTTTGGGTTGCGCCCCAAGCTACAACGGGCGCGTGCGTCGGTTCGCCTTGCGTTGGCAAAGTCAAAGCCATCTGCGGTAGCGTACCACAAACGGCGCTTGGCGGCACAGGCAAGCCATGCGCCAACGCCCACGGCCCCGCTTCGGGCGGCAACAGTGTGAAGAAGCGCGTCACCGTGCGTTCGGCGGGATAGCCGACCGGGGCGCGGCAGCCCAAGGTGCGGTCTACCGACACCGCAAGGTGCGTGTTATCGGCTTGGCGCGGCAGCGTGCCCACGATGAAGCGTTCGAGCCGCGTGGCCGGACAACTGGGCGAAGGCAGCAGGCCACTGTCGGCACAAACCGCCTGCTCGACCACGTCGGGTGGCCGCACGAAGGGCTGCGCGGCCAACCCACGGTGCGCCGCCAACATCACGTCGTGCCAGACCGGCGCGGCCCCGCTAATCCCGCTGACGCCACGCATCGGCTGACCGTCGGGGTTGCCGACCCAGACGCCAACCGCCCGCTCCGGGGTGTAGCCGACCGTCCAGTTATCGTGCCACGCACTGGTGGTGCCGGTTTTGGCAGCGGCGGGGCGATCCACCTCCAGCGCACTGCTCGCTCCAAAGGCGCGCAACCGGGCGTAGGGGTCGGCAAGTATATCGGTGATCAGAAAGGCCACCTGGGGACGCAGCACCGCCACTGAAGATCTAGATCTAAGCACACTAGATTCACTGTTACGCCCATCAGGGGTGGTAATGGCAAGAATGGCGTAGGGCGTCACGCGATTGCCGCCATTGGCGAAGGCGGCGTAAGCGGCAGTCAATTCCAGCAAACTCACTTCGCCGCTGCCCAGCGTGAGCGCCAAGCCGTAGCGGCTCGCGTCTTGGCCGAGCGAGGTGATGCCGAGGCGAGCGGCCATATCAAGCAGCGCAGGGACGCCGATGTGATTAAGGGTGCGTACCGCCGCGACGTTCGAGGAGGTCGCCAGGGCTTCGCGCAGGCTCAACGGGCCGTGAAAGGTGCGGTCGTAGTTTTCGGGGCTGTAAGGGCGACCTTCGCGGGTCGGGAAACTGGTCGGCACATCGAGCAGCACCGTCGCCGGCGTCCAATCGCGCTCCAAAGCTGCCGCATAGGTTAGCGGTTTGATGGCCGAACCAGGCTGACGCAGGGCCAAAGTGCCATTCACTTGGCCCTGCGCGGTGCGGTCGGCAAAAGCAGGGCTGCCAACCATTGCCAGAATCGCACCATTTTTTGGATCAAGCACTAGCACGGCGCCACCCTGTACCTTGTGGCTTGGCCCGCCGTCGAGCGGGGTGCCAAGGGCGGCAATTTGGCGGCGCAGCGTCGCCTGGGCGTCGTCTTGCAGGCCAGCATCGAGGGTCGTGGTAATCGTCAAGCCGCCGCGCAACACCGCATCAGGGCCAAGCTCCGTCGTGAGGGCGTCGAGCACATAGGTGACGAAATGGGGCGCACGAGGCGCGGCGGGCGCAGCGGCCAACTGGAGTGGCTCGGCCTGAGCGCGGGCGGCCTCGGCGGGGTCAAGCACGCCCGTGCGAACCATCGCCGCCAGCACCTCCGCCTGACGGGCAGTGGCAGCCTCGGGGTGCGTAAAGGGGTCGTAGCGCGCAGGTGCCTGGGGCAATCCGGCGAGCAGCGTGGCCTCGGCGAGGTCGAGGTCGCGGGCGGGCTTACCAAAATAGGTACGCGCCGCCGCCTCAACGCCGTAGCTTAACTCGCCATAATAAACCTGATTGAGATACAGGGCGAGAATCTCGTCCTTCGGCAGACTTGCAGTGAGTTTGAGGGCCAGCACCGCCTCGCGCAACTTCCGCTCGAGGCTTTGCTCGCGGGCCAGCGCGGGGTCAAGCAAAAAGGTGCGCGCCAATTGCTGCGTAATGGTCGAACCGCCTGCGACGACCGCGCCACTTTGCCAATTGCTCCAGGCGGCGCGCAGAATCCCGCGCAGATCGAGGCCGGGGTTTTGGTAAAAACTGGCGTCCTCGACCGCGACCGTTGCTTGGCGCAACAGCGGCGCAACGGCGTCAAGGGTGACGGGGCGTTGGCGACCGCTGAGGGGATCGGGTTGCGTGTAGAGGAGCGTGCCATTGCGATCCAAGACGCGGGTATTGCCGAGGGCGGCGCGTTCGCGCAGGTGCGCCAAAGCCGGCAGTGGCGTCGTGAACCAGAGCCAGAGGCTAAGCAGCGCAGTGGTAAGGCCGAACAGGCTCAGTGCCTGCACGCTGCGGCGGCGGAGGAAGCGTGGGGGAAGGGGCATAGGGTTCGGGGATCAGGGATCAGGGTTCGGAGTTCAGGGATCAGGGATCAGGGATCAGGGATCAGGGATCAGGATTCGGGGTTCGGGGATCAGGGATCAGGGTTTGCTGCAACAGGAGGCGGTATGTTCGACCTGATCCCTGAAACCTGGCCCCTGAAACCTTGGCTGTTGACGACCAACACACAACCCGCGAGCAGCACCGAAGTGGCGACCTCACCGCGACGGAAGACGCCGTGGGTGGCGTAATGCTCGCCACGCAGCGTAAGCACGGTCACGGTCTCGTCGAGCGGATTGACGATCCAGTACTCAGGGATGCCAGCCTCAGCATAATCAAGCACCTTCTCGACGGTATCGCGCTCAGGATTGTCCTCACTCACCACTTCAACCACCAGATCGGCCCCCAGCCAGAAACGATTTTGGCGGCGCGGGTCATTCGCCTCGCGCACCAAAAGAAGATCTGGCTCACGGAACTTATTGGCGCGAATCCGCATCCGTAGGGGGGCGAAGAGCACCTTGCCGCCGCGTGGCTCCACAAAAGCGAGCAGGGCGAGCAAGATAAACTGAAGGATGACTTGATGGTTGTCCGTCGGCATCGGCAGCACCTCAAGAAAGCCATCGGTGAACTCAACAAGACGGGGGGTTGCGTCGGTCAGCCTGAGGTACTGCGTTTCGGTCCAAGACCCTTGGAGTGAGTCGAGGTCAATGGTCATGTGATCCGCCTCGCGGATCAGCTTCAGCGACTCGGTGCGCGTAGCAAGTGCCATTGAACCCTCTTAGACAAGGTTTCAGGTGCCGGGTTTCAGGTTTCAGGTCAAGCGCAAGCGCAACAGAACGCCTTGCGCGTGCTCAAACTGTAAAACTGCTACGAACTTTGTCTTAGGCATGTTTCAAACGCGCTTTAGGGATGCGGAATTTTTAAAGTATCCCAATAC
>CAIRDL010000436.1 GCA_903877345.1 uncultured Oscillochloris sp.
ACCATCCGCTCGGGAAGACAGAACAGCAGCGCCACCGGGAAGAGCCGCGCCTGCACGTTGCTGAAGCGGGCGCGGATCGCCGCCGTCTCGCGGGCGACCTCAGCGGGGATCTGGGTCAGGCGCACCCGAAGCGCGTCCAGATCGCGGTCATACTGCTCGCGCTCGCCCGCCGAGAAAAGCGTCAGTTGCTCATAGTGCGGCCCGGCCGCCACCTGGGCGCGGATGGTGCGCTCCAACTCACGCAGTACCGTCTCCATCGCACGAGCCTCACGCTCGCACCGCCGCTCCAACTCGCGGGACAACTGGCGCTCGCGCACCTCGCGGCGCTCGGCTAGGGACGCCTCCAAGGGGGCGCGTAGATCCGGCCACACCTGCTCGCGCAGCCAGGTCTTCGCCGCAGCAGGCGCGTCGCGGTCGCTGAGTGCGCCGAGCAGTTCGGTCACCCGCTCGGCGGAAAGCCGACGGAAACGCGAAGGTTCCAGCGAGCGGTCGAGGATCTCGCCGCCAGCGGTGACCATTTCCTCATGCAGGCGGTAGCGGTCACCGCCGATGACCACCAACCGCCCGTAGGCGATAACCGCAGGGAGCGGTGCCACGTTATCGGGGACAATCTGTGCGGCGACCCGGTACAGCTTGCGCCCATCGCCGGCCCAGATTTCCGCCCGTAACAGGCGCAGGGCCATCTGCACGAGGCGGTGGTTGAGATGCACCAGCACGACATCGTCGCGGCCCTTCGCCACCGCGTGGTCGAAGGTGATGGGCCGGATGGCGCGGGTGTGCGGGTGTTCCAGCCCGACCAAACACTCGGCCCAACTCCCGCGCAACAGCGGCATGTGGAAGACGGGGCAGACGGTCTGTGCGCCATGCGGGTCGGGCCAGACGCCGCGCAGGTGCGCTTCGCGTAACGGAGGCTGCCCCGCCAACTCCAGAGCGACCATCACCGCCGCACGGATGGACGTGGGGCCAAGCTGGAGTTCGCGCTGGGTTTCGTAGAGGCGCTGGCTCAGTTCCTTCAGGCGACGGTTGAGATCCTCCGCGAAGCGCAACTGCTCACGCACGGCGCGTCCGGTCTGCTCCGCGCCCGCTGTGTCGAGACGGCGGCGCTTGCCCAATAAAACATCCGTGACCTGCTCGGCGATCACCGGGCCGACCTTGCCCAAATCCTCGCGGATCTGTTCGACCTTGCGCGCAGCCCGCACGAGAAACTCCAACTCGCCATCGAGGTCATTGGCACACACCTCGGCATCAACAGTGGCCTCAGCAAAGCCACGCGGCACGAAATGGTAGATCAGCACAGCCTGGGTCTGGCCGTGGCGATCAATGCGCCCATTGCGCTGCTCCATCCGGTTCGGGTTCCAAGGGATTTCGTAGTGGACGAGCCGATGGCAATGGCGCTGGAGATCAATTCCCTCGGAGGCGGCATCGGTAGCAAGCAAGATACGCACGGGGCTTTCGGCGGGACTAGCCTGGAACGCCGCCTTGATGCGCTCCCGGTCAGCGTCCGGCATGCCGCCGGAGAGAGTCATCAGCCGATCCCCGGCGAGACCTTCGGCGGCCAACTGGCCGTGCAGCCACTGTTGGGTGTCGCGATACTCAGTGAAGATGATCACGCGCTCGTTTGTCCACTGCCCATTGGGGGCCACCACCTCGCGTAGCCAGACCATCAGGGCGCGGGCCTTGCCGTCGGCGCGGCGGGCGGCGCGCTCGGCCCAGTCCTGCATCGCATCGAGCAAATCCGTCTCCTCGGCGGTCGGCGGGCGGAAGAACGGCGTCAACTCGCGCACCGCCTCATCCGTCGTGGCCTCGAAGGTCGCATCGTCGCCGAACGCCGCATCGAGATCATCCGCCAGTGCCCGCAGGATACCGGCGCGGCCCTTCGTCAGCGTCGGTGCCGCCTCACCGCGCAACAGGCCAGCGAGGGTCGTGCGATGCTGGGCAATGGTGCGCGCAAAGGCAGCGGGCGAGGAGAGCATGCGCTTCTTGAGCAGCTTGACCACAAACTCGGTCGCGGTGCGCTCGGTCGCCTCAGCCACCTCAGTCAGGCGCAGCCGGGTGTAGGTCGAGAGCGCACGGTGGGCGGCGCGGTCGTCATCGCTCAGATCGACCGCAAGTGTCGCAATGTGACGCGGCGGGAACTTCGCCACAGCAAAGGCGTCCTTCAGTTCGCTCTTGAGCCGTCGCACCATCACACGGGCGAGCGTGGCCCGGTCGGGCGGGATGCCACGCGCAAAGCGCTGGTTGTCGAGCAACTCCAACAGTGCGGCGAAACTCTCGGCATAGCCATTATGTGGCGTGGCGGTGAGGAAGAGCTTATGCTCAAAGTGCGGAGCCAGCATGCGAATGGCACGGGTGCGGTCAGAATCAACCGCGTAGCGCCCGCTGCCAGCGGGGGCGATATGGTGGGCCTCGTCCACAATCAGCAGATCGAAGCGACGCGGGTAGGGCAGTTCCCCAGGGCCAGGGAGTGCCTCCTGGAAAAAGCGGCGTGGGCCGTCGCGCTTGAGATAGTCAATGGAGGTAATCAGCCGGGGAAAGTGCGTCCAGGGATTGGCGCGCACCCCGCGCTCACGGCGGAGCTGGCGCATCAACTCGCCGTCCACAATCCGAAACACGAGGCCGAACTTCTCGCGCAGGTGGTCGCGCCACTGGATCTGGAGCGCCGCCGGACAAACCACCAGCACCCGGCGGGCGCGGTGGCGCAGAATCAGCTCCTGGGCGACGAGGCCCGCCTCAATCGTCTTCCCGAGGCCCACATCATCGGCGATCAGGAGCGAGACGCGGAGCATCGGGAGGGCGCGCACCAACGGCTCAAGCTGATAGTCCTCAAACTCAATGCCGCTATGGAAGGGGGCGTGAAGCGTCGCGGTATCAGCAAGCGCAGCGGTGCCCCAGCGCACCGCGTTGAGGAAGGCGCGCAGACGGGCAGGCGGGTCGAAGCCGTCTACCGGCGGGAGGGCGCTCTCCTCATAGGCGCGGGCACCCGGCTCCACCTCCCAGACCACCTGGAGTTCCTCACCGAGGGCATCATCCTCAATCGAGGCGAGGGCGAGCAAATGGTGGGTGCGGGCGAGGCTGCCGACCTGGGCTGGGAGTTCCGTGCAGGTAACGCTGGTGACGACAAAGCGCCGACCGCGCACCGCGACGAGTTGGCCCTGGCTAGGGACAGAAGTGGTGGTGTGATCAGCGTTCAGATGCGCCATCGTAGGCTGGTTTTTCACTTTCGCCTTAAAGTGCCCATCATACCACGCACCCCGGCACCCTCACCGTAGAGATCAGCGAACAAGCGCCCAACGTCGTGTACCTGTGGTCGTCGCCATCGGGGTCGTAGAGACGCAAGTACACGACGACCTAACACGTCTGTGAGCGAAAATCTGTTGGGTGCGGAGGCCCGCGTTGGGTTCGCCGCATCGGGTGAAGCCCCCGGCTTGGTATTGCAAAGCCCGTCTACGCAGGAAGGTTCGGCGTCGGCGTAGACTGACACCCAGCCGTAGGCTCCGCAGGCGTGACTTCAGTCGCCAGCCAGGGGATGTTGCAACAGCTAGGCAAGACTGTAAAGGAGAATCGGCCTGACTGAACCCTTGTCAGGGTCAGTTTAGACAAGGTTCAGATCAGCTTTACCGTGTGCGTCAGGCGGTGTGCGCCGCCGGCGAGCGGAATACTGCTGAGTACTATCAGCGCGGCGACGACCCACGGTGCCTTACCTGCCTTTGCCGACGCTCTGGGTTTCGGGGGCGTCGGGTTCCCGCGTTCATTGGGCTGCGGCACAGCGGGGCCTTGACCTGCATCGGAGATTTTCGCTTGCATAAGGATCTCCTTGGACTGACGATTACGTTCACCATGAGACAAGCGGCCCGAGGGCCGCCTGTCCACTCCATGCGGTCTCCCGCGACCTTACTCGGCTCCGGTTGGGCTGAGTTCGAGGCTGGCCCTGCCAAGGACGGGTTCCGAAACGGGTGCGCGCCGCTCCGACCAGAGCGCATAGCCCAGCCAGATCAGGGCGATCCCCATCGGCACCGCCGCAATCCGATTGATCGGGTGCCCAATTATCGTCAGGATGATGGACAACGGCCCCGAGCAGGCGAGCAGACCGGCTGCCCAGCGTGACAGGATGCGGGCGCGGAAGATCGCGATGCCAAACAGCAGGGTGCCGAGCAGATACAGCACCGCGAGCAGCCCATTGATCGCAGGGATGGCGCCGAGGCTTACCGCGCTGGGTGTACTACTGAGGATCCCCAAGAAGCCCGCCACAAACTTCGGTGCCTCGGTCGCCAACAGCGGCAGGATCAGGGGTTCGGTGAAGGCAAAGCACATTTGGACGGCATAGAAGATGGTTAATAGGAGATAGCCGACCAGACCCAGCCAACCAGTCTTTTCCACATGCCTGGCGTAGAGCCCGGCAATGCCAAACAGACCAAAGAGGCACATGACCGTCTTCAAGGTGGTGATGATGACCCATGCGCTCGTGGTGACTGACGCAAGCACGTCAGGTGGGTGGATCGGCTGAATGCCCGCGAAGATGATCCCGGTCACCATTGCGGATAGACCTCCCCAACGGATGAGGTTCGCGGTTGTTATCTGCATGGTGCGCTCCTTCTGGCGATTGAGGTTCATGCGGTCGTCTCCTTTGTCGAACAATTGCGCTCAGCGTTTAAGGATTGCCAGCGGGCCGTTGCGCCGGTTCGGGTTCAACGCGAACGACGAAAACCAGTGGGAGGCCAAGATCGCGCACCTTCCTCAACAGGCCATGTAGTGCGGCCTGATCAGCCACCGGGCCAGTTAAGCGCGTCTCGCCGTTGGCCTCTCGCGTGATGGTCATGCCCGTAAACCAGTCGGCCCAACGGTCATCCAGGTGTCCCTTGAGGCGAATCTCGTACCGTCCAGGTTCGTCCTGATCGCCAATCAATGTGGGTGTGGTCTTCATGCGGTGCCTCGTGGAGGTTCCTCCTCTGGGTCACGCTCCCCATCGTTGCATGCGTGCGTTTCGTGTCCTCGCACAATACAAAGAAAGGTGGGGAGCTGTCTTCCCCAGATGTGGGGATTGATGTGGGGATCTGGGGAGCGGATGTCAGGGCACGAAAAAACCCTGCCAGTGCCTACGGAAAGGCACGCGTTGCTGGCAAGGTTCTGCGGGGATGGCGCGGGGGTGGCTAAGGAGGCGTCAGATTGTCATGCTGAGCGTCAGCGAAGCATCGCTCCCCTCCTGATACCGAGATGCTTCGCTTCGCTCAGCATGACATGGGCCAAGAACTTTCTGCCACCTCCTCAGATCAACCCAAGCGCGCTAGCCCGTTTGACGGCTGCCCGACGCGTCGTGACGTTGAGTTTGCTGTAGATGCTCTTGGTATAGGTGCGGACGGTGCTCAAGGCGATCATGAGCTCACGGGCGATCTCCGGCCCGGAAAGCTCGGTGTTGAGCAAACGAAGCACCGTAAGCTCCCGCTGGCTGAGCGGATCGGTCAAAGGATGTGGGATGCGCGATGAAGGAGGAACATCTTCTTGCGCTCCAAAGGCGGCCAACAACCTGACCACATACTCCTTCATCTTTCCGCCTGCATCCTTCATCCTTCCCAGCAGGGCTGCCATGGGCGGGCCTTCGTCCACAAACACGCGGACGTAGCCCTCTGGCGCTGCCAGGGTCAGGGCGCGGGAGAGCGGCACCAGCGCTGCCAGACGGTCGCCGTGGGTCTGGTGGGCGAGCGCCTGGAGCACCAGGATTTCGATCACACTTCCCGTCCGCTCCCCGGCTTCCGCCGCGTGCAACAGGCGCTCCAGAAGTTCCATTGCTTCACGCATGGCGTGGTCGGCCCCGTCGTGCGTCGCACGGGCCACGAGTACTCTGGACAGCGTGATGTGCGCGAACTCGCACAAGTAGCTGCGTTCGTCCTGGGCGGACAAGCCCTGGGTACGCACCCAGCCCAGGGCTTCGCCCAACCGACCTTGTGCGACCCACACGCGGGTCTTCAGCGCTGCCACCGGGCGCACCGTGGGGAAGAAGTCACGCTCATACCGGCGCTCGGCCTCGTCAAGCAGATCGAGCGCGCCGTCCAGATCACCTTGGGCCTCCCGGATGCGCGCCATTGCAGCGCACCAGCGCGAGCGGTTGTATGGGAACCCGGTGTGCTCGCCCAGTTCCTGGCTTGTCAGCAGGTGCTGCGTGGCGGTGTGCAGATCGTTCTGCTCACGGGAGAACTCGCTCATGCCCACATACAGATCAGCCGTGCCCCGCAGGAGTGGCGTGCCATGCTCGGTCGCAAGCCGCAAAGCCTGCTCATAGGTTCGGATGGCCTCGTGGCGCCGACCTTGCGCCGTTCGGATGTCCGCCAGGGCGATGGCCCCACTGATGGCGTCAGAGCGGTGCCCGGCCCGCTGCACCTTCGCCAAGCCATCGGCAAACGACCGATGTGCTGCCTCGAGCTCTCCACCAGTCCAGTAGGCGAGCCCCAGGAGCGCGATGGCCCCTCCGCGCCCGAGATCATCATCCGTGGGGAGGAGGTCGAGCGCCCGGCGGGCGTAGGTCACGGTGGCGACCACATCGCCCAGCACGAGGGCCAGTCCCGCACGCCACACGGCAATCGCACCTGGGAGCAGGCGAAAGGCCGCTTCGTCCATGACAACCATCGTACCCGCCGGGGCGTCTGGTCGCGCATTTATGTCTATCGGCGTGTCCAGCCAGCGTTCGGCATCCCGCAGGCGGGCCTCCACACCAGCGAAATCGCCGCTGGACAGTAACGCCCCGCCATACACGGCGCTGAGCACCGGCCTACAGCGGATCAGTGCGTCGGGAATCGCCTTCAGCCAGCCCAACAGCGTCGCTTCCTGTCGCCTCCGGCGCATGGCTGGGATGGCCTGTTCGATCAGGTTCGCTGCATGGGCGAAATCCTGGGCAGCCAACGCGTGGCGGATTGCATCGGGCGGCAAGCCATCCTGCACGTACCATGCGCTGGCGCGCCGATGGAGAGTCGCGACCTGCGTGGGCTGCTCCGCCCGCAGATGCGCCGCGAGCACGTCGGCAAAGAGGGGGTGATAGCGGTACCAGTGGCGCTGGTCATCCAGCGGAACGACAAAAACGTTGCCGCGCTCCAGCGCCTCCAACCGCGCACCGCCACCCTCCTGGCCGGTGACAGCATCGCACAACGGGCCACTCAGCCGGTCGAGCAGCGAGGTCTGGAGCAGGAAGTCGCGAACCGGTGCGGGCTGATGTTGCAGCACCTCGGCGACCAGATAGTCCACGATGTAGCGGTGGTCGCCCGCGAAGGCATGGATGAACCCAGGAATATCCTGGTGGCCCTGGAGCGACAGCGCGGCGAGTTGCAAGCCGGCAATCCAGCCTTCGGTGCGGGCTTCCAACGTGGCGATGTCGGCAGCCGAGAGGTGCAGGCCCATCACTGGATTGAGAAAGGCGGCGGCTTCGGCGGCGGTAAACCGCAAATCGGCGGCGCGCAGTTCGGTCAGTTGCCCCCGGGCGCGCAACTGGGCCAGGGGCAGGTGGGGATCTTCACGGGTAACGATGACGAGGTGCAGCTGCGGTGGCAAATGCTCGATCAGAAAGGCGAGGGCGTGATCAACCGGTGGGGACTCAATGAGGTGATGGTCGTCAAGGACGAGGACGACCTTGCCCAGCAGCGTGGTGATCTCGTTGAGCAGGGCAATCAGGATCACGTCGAGCGGCGGGAGTTGCGGGGCTTGCAGCACCTCCAGCACCTCAGCCCCAAGCGTGGGCGCAAGCGTCTGGAATGCCGCCACGAGGTACGCCAGAAAGCGGGCGGGGTCGTTATCCCCTGCGTCGAGCGCCAGCCAGGCGGTCGGTTGCGCGCTGCCTGCGACCCATTGACTGACCAGCGTAGTTTTCCCAAACCCAGCGGGGGCCGCGATGAGGGTGAGTTTTTGGTGCAGCCCCGCGTTCAGCCGTTCGGTCAGGCGGGCGCGCAGAACCGCATGGGGCCGTGGCGGGGGGATAAACAGCTTGGTAACGATCACTGGAGTCAGCATAGCGCCATTTTAGCGCATGCTCAGGCTTTGTCGTTCTGTTCCACCGTGATGACCACCTTTCCCTGGGCGTGCCCCGCTTCAAGATAGCGGATTGCGTCAGGAACCTCGCGGAGTAGGTACTGTCTATCAATCACCGGGACGACGTGCCCCGCTGCAAGCAGATCTTTGATGAAGGCCAAATCGGCATGATTTGGTTTGGCGAGCAGGCTCCCCATGGTCTGACTCCCCGCCATCGAGATCCACGGGCCCTGGAGCATTGCCTCAAACATTTGAGCGTTGGTACCTCCACTCATGACATAGGTGCCGGTGGGCGTTAAGACGCGCCGGTAATCTGAAATCGCGTGATAGCCATTCGCCGCAAGAATCAGGTCGTAGCGCTGCGCCCCTCGAGTGAAATCTTCATGGGTGTAGTCAATGACATGGTCGGCCCCAAGCGCACGCACCCGCTCCACATGCCGCGTGCTACAGACGGCGGTGACCTCAGTTCCAAATGATCTGGCAATCTGCACCGCAAACGTGCCCACACCGCCAGAGGCCCCATTGATCAGCACCTTTTGCCCCGGTTGCATGTGTCCTTTCCCTCGGAGGCCCTGCAAGGCAGTGACCGCCGCCATTGGCACTGCGGCTGCTTGCGCGAAGGACAAGTTGGCCGGTTTCAAGACCAGGGCAGCTTCACGAGCGCAGACATACTCGGCAAACCCGCCCCAGCCACACCCGGATATGTCCCCGAATACCGCATCACCCGGCTGAAACTGCGTGACGTTACGGCCCACCGTTTCCACCCGCCCCGCGATGTCCGCGCCGAGGATGGTGTGTTTTGGCGTGAGCAGCCCGGACATGAGGCGAATCAAGAACGGCTCAGCGCGCAGGAGATGGAGGTCAGCCGCATTGACGGAGGCCGCGTACACCTTGACTAGGACTTCGTCGTCCGTGGGAGTCGGCTTTGCTATCTCGGTGAGCTGTAGCACATCCGGTGATCCGTAGTGTGTGTAGACCATCGCTTGCATGCGTATTCCTTCCTTGAGCGCACGTACGTTCGTTTCGTGCGCTCAGGTATACTCTGTCTGGTACGAGGGTTGAGATGTAGAGCACAGGATGGAGCACACGCGCTGTGATCAAGGCGCATCGAGACGAATGCGTAGCGCCTCTCGTCCACCAAGGTGCGCGTGACTGCTGTGGTCACTGCGAAGACGTTTTGCCCCACCGCAGAGCCGTGCTATCATTGCTGCCACCATGCCGCCCCCCTACGTTGCTCCGCCCACCTGAATGCGTGTTCGCTTGCCCGCCTACCTTGTGTCCACATCCTATGTTGTGGAGGATACGCTGTGTCTCAGCGCACCCTTGGCCTGATTACGCTTGGTGGCTATGTGCTCACCATCATTGCTGCCAACTTGACGATCATCGCTTTCGGTATCGTTCCCGTCGGCTTCGGGTTGCTGGCCCCCGCCGGGGTCTATTTCGCTGGCTTGGCGTTCTCGTTGCGCGATGCACTCCAGGAAACGCTGGGCCGACGCTGGGTAATCGTCGCCATCTTGCTCGGTGCGGCGGTCTCGGCAGCCATGAGCGCCCAACTTGCTTTGGCGAGCGGCCTCGCCTTTCTCTTCAGCGAGTTGGCCGATTTCATGGTCTACACGCCACTGCGCCAGCGCAGTTGGCTCGGCGCGGTAGTCGTCTCCAACACTGTCGGTGCGGTAGTGGATAGTGCGCTCTTCCTCTGGCTTGCCTACGGTTCGCTGAGTTTTCTTGCCGGTCAGATCGTCGGCAAGCTGTGGATGACCGCCCTTACCGTCGTAGTCATCCTGGCTTGGCGGCGTGTGGCACCCCGATCAGCACGGGGAGCCTGATGCGCCTGCTGATTCTGCATTGCTCGGCCCGCAAACACGGCCCTGCGGAACCCTGTCCGGCCATCGAACGCTACGCTGGCCCGCCTTGGCAGGTCGTGCGCCGCTTCCAGCGTGAGCTACCACTGCTCGCCACTGACTTGCACCTCTACGGGCTTTCCGCCAAGTATGGCCTTATCCCCAGTTCACAGCGCATTCCAGACTACGACCAGACAATGGACGCTACCCAGGCTGACGTACTGCATCCCCAGGTGTTGGCTGGCTTTACCAAGTTGATGGGCGACGGGTATACCCAGCTCTGTCTCGGTCTCAGTAACCGTTACTTGCGTGCGCTGGATGGTTGGAAGGCCCTTGTGCCCACGAACGTCACCTACACTGTTACCGATGGGCCAATGGGGGTGAAGTTAGCCCAACTCTGTGCGTGGCTGGAGGGTCGCGTGTGGCAACCACAGGCCCGTCCTACCCACCTCGCTGCGCCTGCAACGCCACGCGGGACGGTGGTTCTTGCGGGTGTGCCGCTCGCTCTGTCCCGCGAAGAGGTATTGATGCGCGGGCGTACAGCGTTGGGCTTGGATGGGCAGCATGCGGCTCGCTACCGCGACTGGTACGTGCTGCTTGATGATGTACCAGTCTCGGCCAAGTGGTTGGTTAGCGTTATCAGCGGTGTGCCGACCACGAAGTTTGATAGCGCCAACGCCCGGCGCGTCCTGCTCGCCTTGGGTGTGGCGGTGGAACGGGCGGAAGGCGGCGTAAAGCAAGGCTTCAGGGGCTAGGGGGCAATACTTTTCAAATAAGCGCCATGTGAGGTGTCTTGTCATTCTGAGCGAAGCGAAGAATCCCGGCCGAGACCCTTCGCTTCGCTCAGGGTGACAGTGTTACGTATGCGCTACTGCCTTATTTGAAAAGTATTGGGGCTAGGGGTCAGGTTACAGGCCAAACGTAGCCGAATGACTTGCACAGATCACAAACAAAACCACGGGGCAGCCATGCCGCCCCGTGGTTTTTCCATGCGCTGCGACCCTACACCGCCGCTTTGCGCCGTGAGGCACGCTTGTAATTCGACTTGCGCTTGAGGCCGATAACTTCTACCGCCGTTCCATCGGACCCGTATTGTGCGATCACCTGCTGCCTGGCTCCAATGACGGCATCGTGAAAGGCGTGGGCCAACTCGTTCTCCGCCTCACGGGCCGCCTCAAAGGCCGCACGCGCCCGGATCGTGTTCTGCTCGGCTTGGGC
>CAIRDL010000437.1 GCA_903877345.1 uncultured Oscillochloris sp.
GTCCTTTCCACCCGCCGGGACGCTTCGCTTCGCTCCTGAGAAACATCGTGCTTGTCACGCTGAGCGCCAGCGAAGCGTCCCGGTGGTTGTGCGGATTCATGCCGAGACCCCTCGCTGCGCTCGGGGTGACAGACGAGGACGTTTCTCTCGGCGCCACTGGCCGCCGGGCCATTGGATACTCAGCATGACAAGACGCCTCACCGCGTTCCTTCTGCGGGAGTGCTGGTTTTGCGATTCGCCGACAGCATCCTTCAGCCACCGGGCGCGGGTGTCACGGATTGGAACCACGCTTCACAACCCCGCTAGGATTGCTATACTATACTGCGCTTGCAAGCCAAACCCCGAACCCCAGGATCGCGCCATGCCTTCCAAGCAGGACATTGAGGCTTCCCAGACCCTTCTGGGCCCCACCGCACGACGTTGGCGACCCTCCTGAACCAACAGGCCACGTTCAGTAACGCTCACACGCCGCCCGCCGTGCTCACTAGTATGCGCGAGGCGCGCACGGCGATCCAGCGGCTCAAGGGCGTGCTGCGGGCTTGGAACGTGCCAGTCGAGGATTTGCCCACTCTCTGGCAAGCGGCGCTTGCTGCTGCCGCAAAGGGCGAATGGGCACACGCGGAGCGTCTCTTTGCCCAAGTTGCCGCCCTGAAGCCTCAGTACGAAGATGTGCAGACCCGTTGGGCCGAGGCCCGCGTACGGGCGACTTTAGCGGCCTCGCGGGCCGACGATGATTGGGAGACGGTACTGGCGGCGCTCGCCAACGCGCCGCTGGATTTCGCCGACCCGCAGGGCCACCGAACTTGGGCCGAGGCCCGCCAACGCCGCGATCAGCGCTATGAGGCTGCCTTGAAAGCGGCGGCTAGTTCACAGTGGCAAGCGGCAGTTCCGTATTTGGTCGCGTTGCTGGCCGAAGCCCCCGACGACCAAGCAAGCAGCACTTGGCTGGCGCATTTCCCGCCGCTCCAAGCTGAAGTGGCCCGCCGCCAACGCTGGCTCCCGACAATGGTGAAAGTACCCGCCGGCCCTTTCCTGATGGGCAGCAGCAGTGCCGACCAGCACGCCGAAAGTGACGAAAAGCCCCAACACACCCTGAGCCTGCCCGACTACTGGATCGGCAAAACCCCAATCACTAACGCCCAGTTCCGCCCCTTCGTTGAGGGCGATGGCTACACGAATCAAGCCTACTGGACAGCGGCGGGCTGGCAGTGGCGCGAGGGCGAGAAGCTGGTTAAGCCCCTTTATTGGGACGATGCCAAGTGGAACGGTGCCGACTACCCGGTGATCGGCGTGAGTTGGTTCGAGGCGGTGGCCTACTGTCGTTGGCTGAGCGCCCAGACCGGCATTACCTTCTGCCTGCCAAGCGAAGCTGAATGGGAGAAAGCCGCCCGTGGTGCGGACGGGCGAATTTACCCGTGGGGCAACCCTTGGGAGACCGGGCGCTGCAACAGCGAGGAGGCGAACATCCAAGGCACCACGCCGGTCGGCCAATATCCAAGCGGGGCCAGTCCGTATGGTGCGCTGGATATGGCGGGGAATGTGTGGGAGTGGTGTGCGACGAAGTGGGGCAAGCCTTATCCTCATCAAGTGGAAGATGAGTGGCAAGCGGTCTATGTGGAGGCTGATCAAAACCGCGTCCTACGTGGCGGCTCGTGGTACGTTGACAGAACATTCGTGCGCGGGGCGTCCCGCCTCAACCTCAACCCGCGCGACCGCTACAACTTCAAAGGGTTGCGGATCGCCCAATTGGGAGGGTTCCAAGGCCGCAAGGGTGATGGCGAACCCGGTGTCACGGTCATGTGGAAGGGCTTTCAGCGCTTGGTGGATATTGCTGCGATGTATCGAATTATGCATCAGGATGCTGTTGCGACCCCTTCCCATGCCCGCTTTGCTCCAGGATAAACGTTTTGGGTAAGGGTATGGTAAGGCGGGGTGGGGGGTGATCGTGTCTGTTTCAATCCGCCGGGCGGATTATTGGTTGGTTGAAGTGTTGGAGCGTGGACTTCTCCCACCGTCACCGTGCGTTTCAATCCGCCGGGCGGATTATTGGTTGGTTGAAGTCGGCTACAATGACCGGAAGGGGCTTGTTTCCGACATGTGTTTCAATCCGCCGGGCGGATTATTGGTTGGTTGAAGGTGCTGCCAGCACCCGCAGTGTCCGTATTTGCGGAGTTTCAATCCGCCGGGCGGATTATTGGTTGGTTGAAGTCTGCGGCAAACAACGGTGCATCGTCCGGCGACAAGTTTCAATCCGCCGGGCGGATTATTGGTTGGTTGAAGGTGATACGGATAACAACTATTTATATCATATTTCTCTGTTTCAATCCGCCGGGCGGATTATTGGTTGGTTGAAGCAAACTAATACTAGCA
>CAIRDL010000438.1 GCA_903877345.1 uncultured Oscillochloris sp.
GCTCGCCGACATTCTTAGCCCCTACCACCGAGCCGAGATTCTGCATGGCGAACAGCGTCCGTAGGCGGCGCAGCGCCCGAATCGGCTGCCACGCATGAGCCGCCTGCTGCTCGTGCCTGCCGCCGTGGTGCTGGCTGCCGCCGTGGTGCTTGGGTTGCTCCTTGGTGCGCCGCGCAGTTGGCACTTGCCGCTCGACACCCCCGAGGCCGAGCGCTTTGTCTATGGCTTCGAGCCGCCAGAGGCGAGTCCGGCGGGCACCTTCCGCTGGAGTGGCCCCGATGCCCGCTTGCTCGCCCAAGGCTCCAGTTCCGGCCCCGCCCTCATCACGCTACGGCTCAACGGCGATTGGCTGAACGCGCAACAGCAGCCGGAACTGCGCTTGGAACGCGCACCCCAGACTTTCGCCGCCTTCAAGCTACTACCCGGTTGGCGGATGTATCGGGCGCTCCTCCCGGCTGGCGCGACCGCCACCCCCGACGGGCAAGCACTGCCGCTCCATCTGACGAGCGCAACCGCTATGCCTGGTGCCCGCACTGAGGGGCGCGACCATCGGGCGCTTGGCGTGCCGTTGGCGGCCCTGCACCTCGCAACGCTGGCCGCGCCGAGGGACGCGCTGGCGGACGCCACGGCGCGGGGGCTGCGCCTAGGTTGGCTGCTCGCTGTTGTGGTAGGCGGTGCGCTGGCCCTTGACTTGGCGCTGCTGCCACGCCGCCGAACTGGGGCGTGGCGGCGGGCGACCGTTCTGGCCCTGGTGCTCGGCACTGCGCTCGTGCTCGCTGCCCGCGCTGACCCGGTGAGTTTCGCTTGGGCGCTTCCGCCGACGCCTTGGGTACTTGGGTTGCTCAGCGTCGGGCTTGGCGGAGCCGCCGTCGTCACGGTGAACCGGGCGCGTCCGGTGCGGCCTGCCCTAGGCGGAATTGGGCTGGGGTTGCTCGCCTGCGGCCAATTGCTGCTCCACCTTCAGACGGCGGTGGCGACCGGCCTTGCGCTCGCCCTCGTCGGCCTCATGGTGCTTTTGGCGGCGGGGCTGGGCGCGAACGGTTGGCAAGGTCTGGGCACCACTTGGCCCGCTGTGCCGCACCGCACGGCGCGCTTGCTCCTCGTAATGGTCGTCGCGGTCGCCCTCGGGATGCGCCTGTGGTCACTCGACACGCTCCCGTTTGGGCTGTGGCGTGACGAGGCGCGCCACGGTTTGTTGGCTTTGCGTATGTTGGAAGAGCCGACCTTCCGCCCGATCTACATCGCTGCGGAACGGGTCAACATGCCGGCCTTGGGGCTGTATCCGTTCGCGGCGGCGTTCGGCCTCTTCGGCATCAAGCTTTGGACCATGCGCGTGGTAACGGCGGTCGCTGGTGCGCTGACCGTCCTGCCGCTCTACGGGCTGACGCACCGGCTGCTGGGGCGGCGCGACGTGGCGCTGCTCACTGCGGCGCTGCTGGCCGTGGCGAGTTGGCACGTGGCGATTAGCCGCTTCGCCTTTCCGACGGTCTTTGACCCGCTTTTTGGCCTGACGGGCCTTTGGCTGATGCTGTGGGCGCTGGGGCCACGCGAGCAAGCCGCAAGGCTCTTTCAGCGCCTCGGCGCGCTGACGCTGGCGGGAGCGTGTCTCGGCTTGGCGGTGCAAACCTACCACACGGGGCGCGTGGTGCCAGTGATTGCCGGCGGCCTGTTGGGGCTGCTCGCGCTACGTGAACCGGGGGCGCGGCGGTTGGCTCTCGTCGGCGGACTGGCCTTGGGCCTTGGTTTCACCCTGGTGCTGTGGCCCTTCATCGGCTACGCGCTGGCGCAACCGGCAGCCTTCAACGACCGAGTGAGCGCGGTCTTTGTGTTGAGTGAAGCGGCCCGCAAAGGCCAAGCGCCGCTCAGTGTGCTTGACCAAGCGCTGCGTGACCATTTGCTGATGTTCAACGTTTTTGGCGACCAAAACGCCCGCCACCACGCCCCCGGACGCCCGTTGCTCGACTATTTGACGGGGCTTGGCTTCCTAATGGGTTGCGCCGTCGTGCTACGGACGGTACGCGACTGGCGCAGCCTCTTCCTGCTCGCCGCCCTGGGGCTGAGCTTGGCCCCCAGTGCTTTGGCGGTTGACGCGCCCCACGCAATGCGGAGCTTCGGCGCGGTGGCTTTCGCCTGTACGCTCGCCGCTCTCGGTTGGACTGCGCTGTGGGGGCTGCTCAACCGTTTTGGGCGAGGTAAGACACCGCTGCTTGGTGCAACCCTCGCTGCCGGGAGCCTCCTGCTGAACGCTTGGCTCTACTTCGGCTGGATGCCACCGCGTCCCGAAGTCTTCACCGCGTTCTACCCGGTGCAAAGCCAAATGGGCGTCTATCTGCGCGAAGTGGCCGACCGCGAAGGTGTCGCCGCAGTCGGGACACTCTACGTCCCGCAGGGGCTTCAGGGCGACCCGGTGTTCGACTTCCTAACCCACGGACTCACGTATCAGACCTTTGATGGGGCGCAGCTCTCGGCCCCAGCCCCGGCGGGCGCACGCTTCCTCGTCTCGGGCTACTTCGCCGCCGCAGAAACTGCCGCGCTCGCCCCGGTGCTTGGCCCCGCCGCCACCCCGGAACAGGCTGGCCCACTTTTCCCTGACGGGCGCGGGCCAACCTTTTACGTCTACCGGGTGCCATAAGCAGTTTCAGGATGGTTCTCCAGCGCGGCTTCCTCTGCACTTACGATCCGTTCGCATAGTTGATTTGCAGGGTATCCTCTATGGGTACGCGACGTATCAGTGACAAGAATAAACTCTATATTCACCGGCTTATCAGAAAAGCGCTGCGAACTGACACGATACCGTTTGTACTTGCGTGACACAACCTCCGTATGTCCGCGCTCAACACAAAGCCGCACCAGCGCTGGCAGCGGAATCATCCCATCGGTACTATAACTGGTCAGGATATACTTGGCATCTAAGGCACGTATCAGACGTGCATACGCAATTTCGGCATCCCCTTTATAGTTGTACGCA
>CAIRDL010000439.1 GCA_903877345.1 uncultured Oscillochloris sp.
CTGTTGGTATGGAACCGTCTGGGCTATCGCGGCAACGGCACCCCAGAGGCTCTGATCTACTGGGGCGAAGGGCGGCGGCTTATCTTCGCCTTCAACCGTGGGCAACGCCTGGAAGGTGAACGGCTAACCATTGGGGCGTATCGGGTCACGCTGCGCCCTAGCCCCGGCCAACGCTACACCGTGGCCTTGAACCGCCCGTCCGCGACGCCAGCGCCCGAACGGCGTACGGCCCTCGATCCAAGCGCGCAAATCGTGCTTGATGCCTACGGGTTCACCCGCACTGAACTGTTGGCGCTGCTGGCGACGCTCCAGCCCTTTGATCAGGCCAGTCTAACCGCGCAAGCAGCGCTGTTTGCCGAATCGGAACAAGCCGAGCACACGGGGCGGGTGAGGGCTACACCCTGAGCCAAGATTTTAGATTGCAGATTTAGTAGTCTGGCAACGAAGGCTTCGGGTATCCATACGGGCTTCGCCAAGCTCAGCCAGCGAGGACGTTGCTGGCGAGGACGCTGCCTGAGCTTGTCGAAGGCAGTGTCCAGTCTCCAGTTCATCGCGTAGTCTGCCATAGTAAACTGTCAAGCTGAACCTACCGCTTCTGAACCATGCCTAAGCCTCATGGTTCGGCAGGGCGTAGCGCCGCAAGATTTTGCGGCGCTACGTCTTCATCCGAGCGCCGTCGCCAAGTCAGCGATGAGATCAGCGGGAGCCTCGATCCCGACTGATAGCCGCACCAACCCGTCGCTGATGCCGCGTTCGGCGCGTTGGGCTGGACTTAGTTCGCGGTGTGAGGCCATCGCTGGCACCGAGACCAAACTGTAGATGTCGCCCAACGTCGTGGCGGGCAGAAAGAGCTTGAGGCGGTCAACGAACGGTCTGACGGCGGCCCCACCGCCCCGCAACTCGCAACTGACCAACCCGCCGAAACGCCCGCCGAAGCTGGTGGCGGCAAGCGCGTGGGCCGGGTGTTCCGCCAAGCCGGGATAGTAGACGTGCGTCACCGCCGGGTGCTTTGCCAGAAAATGGGCCACCTGCGCGGCACTGGCACACTGACGCTCCATCCGTAGGGCCAGCGTCTTCAGCCCCCGATGGAGCTGTTGCGCCTCAAAGGGGCCAAGGGAAGCGCCAAGCAGCTTGGCTTGTTGCACCAGTGTGGCGTGCAACAGCCCTGTGCGGGCGACTACCACGCCCCCGGCGGCGTCGCCGTGTCCGCCCAAATATTTGGTCGCACTATGCACTACAAGGTCGGCCCCAAGCGTGAGCGGCTGTTGGAGTACCGGAGTCGCAATGGTGCTGTCCACCACGAGGCGCGCACCAACGGCGTGGCAGCGGGCCGCAAGCTCCGCCACATCAACGATGTGCAACAGTGGGTTCGAGATCTGCTCGACCAATACCACGTCGGGCTGTTGCTCAGCGAGGGCCGCCTCGGCAATGGCGAGATCGCACAGGTCGGCAAACACCACCGTCGCGTCACGGGCGGCGAACAGCGTGTCCAACAGCACCGTCGTCGAGCCGTAGAGGTCGCGGGCAGCGAGGATGGCGCGGGGTCGGGGGGCCGTTTCACCACGGGGCGTACAGGCCGCTAACAGCGCGGCGTGCAGAGCCGCCATGCCCGATCCATAGGCGACGGCACCGCGCCCAACTTCGGCGGCCGTTACGGCAGCCTCGAAGGCCGCCACCGTCGGGTTGCCGTGGCGCGTGTAAAGATACCCATCGCCAGTGGTAAAAGCTTGCTCCAGTTCCTCTAGGGTTGGGTAAAGATAGGTGGTGGCGTTATAGATCGGCGTGGCGGAAGGGGTCGCATGAGGGGCGGCGACCCGCTCGCCAGCATGGACAAGGCTGGTCTCTAGGCACCATTGGGGTGCGCCGTGCTGCTCGTTCATGGGTGCTTTCTGTTGGTAGGGGTTCAACCCCTCGGATGGGTGCTTCTGTGTTCAAGCTAGCTCTAGGATTCATCGGTGGAAAGCCATACCTTCTTGTGAGTACTGCCGGTCACAGGTTGCCCATTGACAGTGTGTTCGGGTGGTGCTACGATCCCTCCCGCGCAATGCTGCGTCGGTTCATCCCTGGTACGTTCGGCGCAACCCAAACAGCCGACGGGCCAAAGAAGCGCACATCGCCCCCGACAGCCGACACTCTACCGCCGACTGCCGCGTCGGTGTTTTTCTTCCCCCGCCGCCATCCCTCTGACCCGCACGTTGCTCATTATCCCTGTAGCGTCAAATGGAAGTGGCGCAGCGCCCAAGATCGGCGCTCAATGGAGGAGAGGAAGCACTATGGCCTCGTCGTTCAAACGCCTGCTCATTGGCAAGCCCATTGCCACCGAGCACCAGCATCACGAGCGGCTGAGTAAAGTCACCGCCCTGGCCGTCTTTTCCTCTGATGCGCTCTCGTCAGTGGCCTACGCCACCGAGGCCATCCTGGCTGTCCTGATCCTTGGCGGCAGCGCTGCCCTGGGCCTCGCCCTCCCCGTCGGCATTGGCATCGGCGTGCTGCTCATCGTCGTCGCCTTTTCCTACCGGCAAACCATCCGCGCCTATCCGAAGGGCGGCGGCGGCTATATCGTCGCCCGTGAGAATCTGGGCGATTTACCAGGGCTGATCGCAGCGGGCGCTTTGTTGATTGATTATGTACTGACCGTCGCCGTCAGTATTTCGGCAGGCGTGGCGGCCATCACCTCCTTGGGTGGCACGTGGGGTTTCCCCGAGATCAAGAACTACGCGGTCGAGATGGGCCTGTTCTTTATCGCCCTCGTCACCATTGCCAACCTGCGCGGTGTCAAGGAGAGCGGCGTCATTTTCGCGGTGCCCACCTACGCCTTTATCACCAGCATCCTGATCATGATCTCCTATGCGCTGGTGCGCGATGCGCTGGTCGGCCCGACGCCGGTGATCCAGCCGATCTCGCCAGAGATTCCCGCCACCGGCGAGGCGATTGGCCTCTGGTTGATCTTCCGCGCCTTTGCCGCAGGTTGCACGGCGCTTACCGGCATCGAGGCGATCAGCGACGGTGTGCCCGCCTTCAAGCCGCCTGAGTCGAAGAATGCCTCCACGACGCTTACCTGGATGGTCGGCCTGCTGGTGACGATGTTCCTGGGCATTACCTACTTGGCCCATCTTCACGGTGCCGTGCCTAACGAGTTTTCGCACGAGACCGTGGTTTCTCAGATCGCCCGCACGATCTTTGGCACCGGCCCCATCTATTTTATCATCCAGATCACCACGGCCCTCATCTTGGTACTGGCAGCCAACACCGCCTACGCCGACTTCCCGCGTCTGGCCTCGTTCCTCTCCCGCGACCGCTTTCTGCCCCGCCAGTTTGCTTCGCGTGGCGACCGCTTGGTCTTCTCCAACGGGATCCTCGCCCTCGGCTTCTTTTCCGCCCTGCTCGTGGTTGTTTTCCAGGCAAATGAAATCGCGATGCTGCCGCTCTACGCCATCGGGGTCTTCATCTCCTTCACGCTCTCGCAGGCGGGGATGGTCAAGC
>CAIRDL010000440.1 GCA_903877345.1 uncultured Oscillochloris sp.
GCACAAATTCAAGTTTTGCTCATAGAAGACAACCCCGCCGACGTACTCGCCCTTGAAGCAGCCCTCGAGCATGTCGGTGCGGTCAGCTTCCATGTGACGGCGGTCGAACAACTCAGCGCAGGGCTAAACTGTCTGAGCGAACGGCCCTTCGATGTCGTGTTGCTCGACTTGGGTCTGCCCGATAGCGACGGACTGGCAACCTTCACCCGACTGCACGCGCAAACGCCCAACCTCCCCGTCGTGGTGCTCTCCGGCATGCAGGATGAAGAACTGGCGGCAGAGGCGGTTCATGCCGGGGCGCAAGATTATCTGGTGAAAGGCATGGTGGGCCGTGAACTATTGGTGCAGGCCATCCGCTACGCCATTGAACGGCACCAACTCCAGGCCCGCTTGTTGGCAAGCGAACGGCACTACCGGGCCTTGATCGAGCATAGCACCGACGGTATCGCCACCCTGACCGCTGATGGACGGTTTCTCTATGCAAGCCCGGCGACCCATCGTATGTTGGGGTATGACCTTGAGGAACTGATGGGGCAGAGTGCCTTCACGTTGCTGCACCCTGATGATTTGGCTACAGGGACGACCATGTATCGCCAATTGCGGCAACAGCCGCAACAGCCCCTCACGAGCGAATTACGCTATCGGCGGAAAGATGGCACTTGGTGTTGGCTGGAGGCGACCGGTACCAACTTGTTGGAAACACCGGGCATCGGGGTGATCGTGCTGAACTACCGTGACGTGACCGCTCGCCGCGAGGTCGAGGCGGCGCTCCGGCAGCTTAACGAAACCCTTGAGCAGCGGATTGCCGAGCGCACCGCCGATCTACAACAGGCCAATGCATAATTAGCGCGGGCCGCCCGGCTCAAAGACGAATTCCTCGCCAATATGAGCCACGAACTGCGTACCCCGCTGAATGCGATCTTGGGCAACGCCGAGTTGCTGCGGGAGCAGATCTACGGCCCACTCATTCCGAAGCAGATAGATGCGCTCCGCAACATTGACACCAGCGGCCATCATCTCCTGCGGCTGATCAACGAAATCCTCGACATTGCGCGCATCGAGGCGGGCAAGCTCCAACTCCAGATTGAACCCGTCCCGGTCGCGAGCGTCTGTCAGATGAGTTGCCTAATGGTCGCCGAGAGCGCCCTGCTCAAACAGGTCGTGCTCAGTACGGCGCTCGACCACCAAGTCACGACCATCCACGCTGACCAACAGCGGCTCACGCAAATCCTGATCAACCTGTTGGCGAATGCGGTCAAATTCACCCCCGCCGGTGGAGCGATTGGCCTCGAAGTGACGGGCAATCCAGGCGCGCAGAGCGTGACCTTCACGGTTTGGGATACGGGGATTGGCATTGCGGCGACTGACTTGCCGCGCCTGTTTCAGCCCTTCACCCAGCTTGACAGCGGCCTGAATCGCCAATACGGCGGCACCGGGCTGGGCCTCGCACTCGTGCAACGGCTTGTGCGCGCCCATCAAGGCAGCGTAACGGTGACGAGCACGGTGGGCCAGGGTAGCCGCTTTAGCGTGACCTTGCCCTGGCTCATCGCGTCAGCGGAGGACGAGGCGGCCCTTGGAGCGAACCACGTCACGTCTTCCGCCAGCAACGCCCGCAGTGCGCCGCTGTCAGCGCCGCGTTCGCCAGACGAGGCAACCGGGGCGCACATCCTGCTCGTCGAGGACAACCCCGAGCACAGCCAGATCGTCGTAGACTATCTGAC
>CAIRDL010000441.1 GCA_903877345.1 uncultured Oscillochloris sp.
CCGGTGGCCTTTCCATTCCGCAATATGGGAGAGAATGAGGCGCTGTTTCGCCCGCGTCATGCCCACGTAGAGGACACGCCGTTCTTCCGCAAGCTCGGCTTCCGTTCTGCACTGGAACGACGGAATCGTGTCATCCTCCGTCCCCACAATGAAGACCAGCGGCCACTCTTTGCCCTTCGCACTGTGGATGGTCATCAACGTGACTCGCTCCTCGTCGCCTGGGTGCTGATCAATGCTCGTCGCCAGCGCAATATAGCGAAGAAACGCCGTCAGGCTCGTGTCCGCAAACGTCTGTTGGTAGAGCGCCAGCGCATCTTGCCAGCGCTGCGCCAGTTCGATCCAGCGCTGGTCTTCCTCCGGGTCGGCATGTTCCAGGCGGCGCAGCCAGACGATATGGTCGTCCAACATCCAGGCGTCCGACACCAGCGCATCAAGCTTGGCCCACAACGGTCTGCCCAATCCGGTCGCAAGTGCCCGCGCCCCGGCTTCCGCAAACCACTGGGTATAGTCGTCAAGCGGCACCCCACTGGCCCGCATGCCCACGGCCACCAACGGCAAAACCTCCGTGGCAATGTCCAGCGCCCGCTCGCTGTCCAGCAAATCCAGCAAGCCCGTGAAGACGTGGGCATTCATCCGCACGTCGTCGAGCGCCCGGTGGGTCTGCGCCGCGTTGAAGCCAAAATGGTGCGCCAGCGCCTCAAGCCGGTGCGAGCCGTCGGGCAGCAGGCGACGGGCGAGTTTGTAGGTGTCAACGAGGTGCCCTGCGGGCGGCGTGAGGTCGAGTGTCTGCGCGATGCGGTGCAGCACCGGGTAGTCAAAGGCTTCGACGTTGTGGCCGACCAACGTCACGCCGGTAAGGAAGTCCAGATAGGCGGGCAGCACCGCGCTGATGTGGGGCTTGGCCTGAACCATCGCCTCGGTGATGCCGTGTACCTGGGACGCCGCAGGCGCGATGCGGCCTTCCGGTTTCACCAGTGCCTCAAACGACGCCTCGGTGATCTGCCCGCCCTCGACTTCGAGGGCGGCCAATTCTACGATTTCCGTCGTGCGGACATGCGTGCCGGTGGTCTCCAGATCGAAAAGCATGAAGCGGCCTTGGCGCAACGTTTCCTGCGCCATCACCAGCATCTGGCCGAGCCGCCAGGCTTGCACGCTCACACTATGGGCCAGCGTGCCCAACCGGGTGGTGTAGACCGCGATGCCACCACCACGCTGGTCGGGCGGGTACGCCTGCCCCAGCGTCATGACAAAAGCGTCGTGCGGCGTTGATGCTGCCGAAGTGCAGATCGTGGCGGGGTGTTGGAAATAGTGTTCCAGAATGTGCGCGAGGATGACGGCTCCTGCGGCGTGGTCAATCGCCCCGTCGTGAACCAGCACGATGGGACGGCCCGCCGCGATGACCGTGCTGACCGTGGCCGCGAGCCGTTCCAACGGGTGCGCGAGGCTTTCCAGAAGCCCACGTACCTCGTCGCGCACCGCACGCCTGAACGGGCTGCGTCGCCGTTTGAGCACCTCCAACAAGCGCGAGACGATGGCCTTGATGGGGTGATGCGCCACGGGAACCAACTCCACTGCGAAGATGTCCAGAAAATCCTTGATCACCGTGCGCGTCAACGGGCTGACCTGCGTGCGGTAGGTGTCAATCTGGCGAGCCAATTCGCTCAGCGTGAGCCCTTCGGCGGCGGCGAGGTGGTGCAGGTGCGCCATCGTCAGTTCATCAACCAGCACACGCGGCCAGTGCAATGCCGGCGCGAATGATTCGTCATGTAGCGCTTGA
>CAIRDL010000442.1 GCA_903877345.1 uncultured Oscillochloris sp.
GGTGTTTCCGGGTAGCAGCACGGCAAACTCTTCGCCGCCAATGCGACCGAGCAACGCTTCCGCTGGCAAATGCTCACGACACTGCACGGCGATCCAGGTGAGCACTTGATCACCAATGGCGTGGCCGTAGGTGTCATTCACTTTTTTGAAATGGTCAACATCGAGCAGCGCAACCACAAGGGGTTGGCGGTCATGCTGGCTTTGCAGCAAAAGCGCTTGCCCCAACGTAAAGAAGTGACGGCGGTTGTTGAGGCCAGTGAGCAGATCCGTGACGAGGGTCGCGTAGAGTTGAGCATTCAGAATGGCGACGGTTGCTTGTTGGGCGAAGAGGCGTAACAACCACGCATCGTCGTTCGTGAAAGGCCGGACATTGGTGCGGTTCCGCACCCCAAGCACCCCAACCAGTTGTTCACCATGAAGCAAGGGTACGTCGAGCGCCGCCGTGATGCCGTCGGTCACGGTAGGGTCGAGCGCCCCCGGCCACGCACGATAGTCGTTCAAAAGCAGGCTCTGGCGGTGCCGTGCAACATAGCCTGCCGCCCCTTCAACGGGGCGCTGAGCGCGTGGCGCTTGGGCAGGATCGGGTGGATAGTGAGCGGCCAGCGTGAGTTCTTCATGCCCTGCGTCGTAGATCAGCAACTCGGCGCTCTCCACTTTGAGGAGTGTCGCCGCCCGTGCGACAATGGATTGGAGCAGGTGCGGCTGCGAACGTTCGACCAAAATTTCGGCCAGCGTACTGCTCATTGCCTCAAGGGCGGCGACACGCTGTTCGGCGATCTGAGCACTCGTCTGGGTCGCCTGTTGGCTCGTCTTCAGGTCGCTAAGCAACCGCTGAACCACGAGGCCCGCCATGCCCACCGTGCAGAGCGTGTTGCCGGTCAATGCGCCCACAAAGCCAATCAACTGGGGGCCGCGCAAGGTGAAGAAATCGGTAATCGGTACCAGTGCGGCGTCAACGCCACGCACCAGACCGGTGAGGGCGGTTATGGCGAACGCGAAGGTGGTGAACTGTGCGGTTCCCCGTAACGCCGGCGGGGCACGCCGCAGCAAACACCAAACATTGTCGCTGAACAAGACAAAGATCGTTAGCGCAACAATGATGACCCGTACATTTAGGTTATCGTGAACTAAGGTGAAATAGCTCAGGAGGAGCAGATTCAGGCTGATGAAGGGATAGCCCCAGTTGTGTCGTTTGGGTGAGGGTGCCGCGAGAAAGTGGTGGACCCCATCATGAAGCAACGCAGGCCCAAGCAGCACAAAACCGTTGGCGATAATAATCGAGACAAGGTCGGGAATCTGCCCTCGGGCGAGGACGAGCACACAACCGATGGCAAAGGCCGTATTGCCAAACGCCCAGCGATTTAGGCCAGGATAGCGTGGGGCAATCCGGTAGATAAAGATCATCACCGCCGCATTGATCAGACTGGAAAGGGCGGTAAGCACGAGGATGGTACGAAGATCAAGGAAGGCCATGCCGACCTCCCGGCTAGCATGGGGCGCTCTGCGAGCGGGTTGGCTGAGACGCACACGAGCAGGAACATTATAAACTAGCCCCCATCTGATTGATAGAGGCTGTGTAGTAGGTCGGGCTACAGTTTGTAGAAGAGCACGTCCTGTGCCATCTCGCCCCGTTCGCATCGGGTATAATTGAGGTTAAACAAGGGGTCGGGTGTCAGGGGTCGGGTGTTAGGTCAAGCGCATCTGTTGCAGGGAGAATGGCATGATCACGGTGCGGGTGCGCTTCTTTGCGGGCCACCGCGACATCGTTGGCCGCGCCGAGCAAACCTTCCCGCTTGCGGTGGGTGCCACCGTCGGTACGCTGTGGAGCCACTTGGTAGGCGCATACCCACGCCTCGCAGGCTATACGGGGCGCATCCTCTTTGCGGTGAACCAACAGTACGCCGACGCCTTCACGCCGCTAGGCGATGGTGACGAGGTGGCCTTCATCCCGCCGGTGAGCGGTGGCACGCCTACGGAACTGGAGCCGTTTCACATCACCACGACGCCCCTTGACCCCGCGCCGCTCGTCGCGTATGTGCAAACCCCCGCCGACGGGGCGGTCGTCACCTTCGCGGGTGTGGTGCGGAACCAGTTTGACGGGCGAGCGACCGCTTTTCTCACCTACGAAGCCTACGCTGAACTGGCCGTGCCCATCTTCGGACAGATCGCAGCGGAGGCCCAAGCCCGTTGGACGCTTGGGCGGGTCGCTATTCACCACCGGGTCGGCACGCTTGCCATTGGCGAGACCGCTATCTTGGTTGTCGTTGCCGCCCCGCATCGCCAAGCGGCCTACGCAGCCTCCAGCTATATTATGGATCGCATCAAGACCATTGCGCCGATCTGGAAACGAGAGCACTGGGCCGACGGATCCGCCGCGTGGCGTGAATGAACCAGAGGGCAGACGGCCACGATGCCTGAGTTACCAGAAGTTGAGACTGCCGCACGCACGTTGGCCCCCCATGTGACTGGGCGCACCATCGTAGGAGTCGAGCGGCTTGATTGGGCACGGATGGTTGAGACCCATTCGGTGCCACTCTTTCGCCAGTTGATCGCTGGTCGGCGGATGGTGCGGGCGCACCGCCGCGCCAAATGGGTGTTGCTCACCCTTGATGCCGGGTGGATTCTGGCGATACACCTACGGATGTCGGGTAACCTCACGGTACACGGCCCCGACGCGGTGGCGCGGCCCCATGTTCACCTCATCATGACGCTCGACAACGGGCAGCGCATCTTTTTTGATGATGAGCGCAAGTTTGGGCGCGTACGGCTGCTCGATGCCGCCGGGTTCGCCGCCCTTGATGCGGCCCACGGCCCCGAACCCCTCGACGAACAGTTCACTCCGCACACGTTGGCCCGCATCCTCAGCGGACGGCGCACCAAGATCAAGCCGCTGCTCCTCGACCAGCGCCGCATCGCTGGCATGGGGAATATCTACGCCAGCGAAGCCCTCTGGCTGGCGCAACTCCACCCGTTGCTGCCTGCAGCACTGATTGACGCGACCGGCAGCACGGCACTTCACGCCGCTATTCAGGCGGTGCTACAGCAAGCCATTGCCTACGAGGGCAGTTCGTTACGCAACTATCGCACCAGTTCCGGTGGGCGCGGTCAGAACCAGGAACATTTCCTGGCTTATGACCGGGCTGGCACGCCTTGTCAGCGTTGCGGCACCGCCATCGAGCGGATCGTCGTCGCGCAACGGAGTACCTTTTTCTGCCCGCTGTGCCAGCAACTCTCCGGACCAACGGCCCACGGAAAGGAACTTTGATGCAAGCCCAACTCTTGGTAGTTGAGGCTGATGGCATGCTTCAGCTCGCCCTCACCACAATGCTCCGCCGCGAAAGCTTCGAGATTTTGGCGGCCAACACGGTTGCCGAGGCCCGCACGCAACTCTTCCACGAACACCCGATGGTGGTGCTGATCGATCTAGGCTTGGCCGATAATAGCGGTTTCGTGGTGCTTGAGGATCTGCGCAACGCGCCAGACAACCCGCTCGCCATCGTCATTAGCGTTAGCGATGCCCTCGCCGTTGTGCTTGAAGCGTTGCACCGGGGAGCCTTCGACTATCTCACGCGGCCCATCAATAATGACTTGCTTCGGGTGGCGGTGGATCGTGCCGTCGAACATTACCAACTGCGCCAGACGGCCCGCGAGTTTGAA
>CAIRDL010000443.1 GCA_903877345.1 uncultured Oscillochloris sp.
CCACTCGCGGGTCGGCGCGCAACCGATAGGCGAGAATGCCATAGCCGACATCCACGGCATACACGCGGGCGGCACCCCGTTGCAGCAGCACGTCAGTGAAGCCGCCGGTCGAGGCACCCACGTCAAGGGCCACAAGCCCCTGCGGGTCGCAACCAAAGCAGGTGAGGGCGTGAGCGAGCTTGTAGCCACCGCGACTGGCGTAGGGCAGCGCGGCGGTCACTTCCAGGGCGGCGGTTTCGTCAACCAACATGCCGGCCTTGGCGGCAGGCTGACCCGCCACCCGCACGCTGCCCGCCATCACCAGCGCCTGGGCTTTGCTGCGGCTCTCGGCTAAACCCCGTGTCACCAGTAGGTTGTCGAGGCGCACCTTTGCCATAGCCATAGTTCGTGGATGCTTTACAGTTTCAGTTCGTGCAAGGTGTTCTGACCCCTGATCCCTGATCCCTGACCCTTTGCCATAGGGCTACTGGCCGCCGCTGAGGCTCTCAAGCCGCCGCACTTCGGCTTCGATGTCGGCTACCAGTTGCACCAACCAAGCGGGCGGCGGATTGTAGGGGTCGTTCAACTTGGGGCGCAAACGGCGCAACTCGGCCCGCCGCTGCCGCAACGCCTTAACCGCCTCAGCGCCACTAGGCTGCGCCGCCACCGGCGGCGGTTCCGGCAGCGTATCCAGTTGCGCCGTCACCAACTCAGTCAGCCACTCGTCCAGATCACGATCCTCACGCTCGAGCAGATGCCGCAGCCGCGCCCGTTGGCCGAGCGTCAGGTAGATCCGCGTTGGGATGGTGAAGTGACCTTCGGGCATAACACCCTTTTGGATTGTAGATTGTAGATTGCCGCACCCGCTCTGCAATCTGCAATCTCACCCGCGTAACTTCTCACGCAAGTAGACCTGAAGTTCACTAATCAACACCCGCTCTTGGGCCATGGTGTCGCGGTCGCGCACCGTCACCGTGCCAGCCAAACCGGGCACGCGCCCTTCGCCGAGGGTGTCGAAATCCACCGTGATGCAGAACGGCGTGCCAATCTCGTCCTGCCGCCGATAAAGCTTGCCAATCGCCCCCGTGTCGTCGTAGACCGTTCGCACGCCGCTTTCGGCCTGAAGTTGACGCCGGATTTGCTTCGCGGTGGCGACAATCTGCTCGTGGTTGCGCTTGAGCGGAAAAACCGCCACCTTCACCGGGGCCAGTTTCGGGCGCAAATGCAAGACCGTGCGGTAGTGTTCGTCCAACACGGGCTGCGCCTGCCCGCGCAGCTTTTTGCCCAGTTCGATTTCGTCAGCACCAGGCATGGCGAGCAGCGTCTCAATCAACGGCAAATGTTCGGCAAGCGCCCCGGCGATGGTTTCGCCCTGAGCTACCAGCGCGTCGCGGTGTTCGGGGCGCAGTTTCTCGTGCTTGCCCGCCGATTTGAGAAAGGCGGTCAGCGCTTCAGCAACCGACTGAAGCCGCTCGGCAGAAGGCGCTTTGGTCAACTCTTCGGCATACGCTTCACACAGCACCGCCAGCGCACAACGCCCAACGCCCGCCGAAGGCTCAATCACATACGGCACCAAATGGCGCTTGCTCGCGGCATCAAAGTAGGTCAGGCGGGCCGTGCTATCCTCGTTGAGCTTGACCCGCGCCGTGAGGCCAAGGTTCGCTTGGTCTTTACTATGCGAACCCAGGTCGTAGTCAGTACGATTGGCGATGCCCTCAATCTCTTGTGCGCCAATGGAGGGGTAATCGTACATCAGATCGTAAGTGCGTTTGGAGTAGTGAGCCAGTTCTTCGGCAGGCACATCGTAGATACTGATGCGCTCGCGACGAACGCCAATGCCAGCCCACCAAGCGAGCCGCGCCTCAAGCCAGCGCTCGTGCCACGCCTCATCGGTACCGGGCATGACGAAAAACTCGATTTCCATCTGCTCAAATTCGCGTACACGGAAGAGGAAATTGCGCGGGTTAATCTCGTTGCGAAACGCCTTACCAACCTGCGCGATGCCGAAGGGCAACTTGCGGCTGGTCGTCGTCAGCACATTGTTGAAATTAGCGAAAATGCCCTGGGCCGTTTCGGGGCGCAAATAGGCGAACGAACCACTATCGCCCACCGGCCCGACCTGGGTTTTGAACATCATGTTAAAGGGGCGGGACTCGGTCAGATCGGTCGAACCGCAGTTCGGACATTTCCCCTGCACATGATCAGCGCGCCAACGACTTTTACAACTGCGGCAGTCCACCAACGGGTCGTTGAACGTCTCTTCGTGGCCGGAGTATTTCCAGACGAGGCGGTTCATCAGAATCGCGGCGTCAAGCCCCTCCATATCATCGCGTTCGTAGACGTTGGTGCGCCACCAATCGTTGATGAGGTTCTGCTTCAACTCAACCCCAAGCGGCCCAAAGTCGTAGGCCCCCTGAAGGCCACCATAGATTTCGGAGCCGGGGAAGATGAAGCCACGGCGCTTACACAGCGCGACGATCTGATCGAGGGCAACCGCAGGCATAGGTCAAACTCCTCAAAGCGGCTTGGGCTCGTCCGCACCTGGCCCAATGAGCGCGGCGGCGCGACCGTTACGCGAGGTGGCGAGCGGGGGATCTTGTAGGTCATGGGGGGCGGGCTGGGCGTGGGCGTAGATTTGGGTGGTCGAAAGCGAGGCGTGGCCGAGAAGTACCTGAACCTCACGCAATTCAGCGCCGCCGCTCAGCTTATGGGTCGCAAACGAGTGCCGCAGCGCAGAAGGCGTCAAATCGTGGAGGCCCACCGTATCGGCGTAGCCCTTGAGGATGAGCCAAAAGCCCTGGCGGGTGAGCCGTTTGCCGCGATGATTCAGAAAAAGTGCGAGGCTGAACTCGTCGCTCGTGTGGGCCAACTGGGGGCGGGCGTTGTCGAGGTATTCCTCAAGCGCGGTGGTGGCGGTCAAGCCAAGGGGCAAGGTACGTTCGCGACCAGCGCGGCCCAAACAGCGCACGCTCGTCTGATCGGGGGCGAGATCCTCAAGCTCAAGGGCGACTAATTCGCTGACACGCATCCCGGTGGCGTAGAGCAGTTCCAGCATCGCCTTATCGCGGAAACCTTCGGGCGAAGCGGTGCGGAGAGGCAACTCCAACAGATCATCAACCTGTTGGGGCGAGATGAACTTCGGGGGAAAACGGTCAACTTTAGGCGAATCAATCCGCTCGGCCGGGTCAGCGTCAATCAGGTGTTGGCTGACCAGATAGCTAAAAAAGGACTTCATCGCCGCTGTTCGGCGGGCCACCGTACTCGTCGCGTAACAGCGTTCACGCAGAAAGATCAAGAAACCGAGGACTTGCTCGCGGGCGACCAACGGCCACGCGACGACTCCTTGTTCATGCAGGTAGGCACAGAGTTGGTCGAGGTCGGTGCGATAAGCCGCCGTCGTATTGGCGGACTTGCCCCGTTCGCTCGCCAGATAGGCCAGAAACTGCTCGACGTACCTCTGCATACCGTGCATCCCGCCCGCTGATGAGACCTGCACCAACCGCTTAACACAAACGGACGCAGCTTAGGGACGCAGGATGGCGCGTATGGTACAGCAAAGGGCAGGGGGTGTCAACCGTCGGGAGAGTCATGGAGGGCGGCGGCAACGTGGTCGCATGCCCTGTGTATGGCGCTCTAACGCGGTCGAAGCCGTTACTCAAAACCGAGCAAACCGTCAAGTGGGGTTGAACCGTGCGTCGTGTGTGCTAGTACTCCAACGAGATCGCTCATGTACCACAAAGGCACAAAGCGCACAGAGATGCTGAACCTACTATAGCAGTCCTATAGCAATCCTACACAGGTTGTGAAAAGGAGTCGAGCCTTTAGGCGGCCCTATCCG
>CAIRDL010000444.1 GCA_903877345.1 uncultured Oscillochloris sp.
CAACTCCTCCGAGTCAACCGGCTTTGTCAGGAAGGCATCTACCCCAATGCCCGCCGCCCTGACCGCGTCCGCCTCTTTCCCACTGGCCGTGACCATAATGATCGGCACACCGCTGAAGCGCGCATCGGCGCGCACGCGGGCCGTCAGCCCAATCCCGTCAAGGCGCGGCATCGTCAAATCAGTCACGATCAGGTTGATAGGGACGGTATTCATACATTCAAGCGCGTGAACTCCATCGTAGGCTGAAACCACGGCGTGCCCATGCTGTTCGAGGACAAAACTCAGCAGACGATGGTTGGGCGCATAATCATCAACAACCAGGATTGTGGACATAGAACACTAGATCCCTTCAGCAAACAAGTTCTTGACGAGATACCAGCGGTTATGGCCTGGCGTTGGGGTATACGTGACTTCGTCCATCAGACTATGCGTTAGGAACAAGCCGTACCCGTGGACGCGCACCTCATCAAGATTTGGAGCCGTATACTTCTCCTCCTCAAAGGGCCGACCTGCATCCTTGAGTTCAATGATGAGGCGGGGAGGAGTAAATTCTAGGGCAATTTTGATACCGATACGGCCATCGTTCACATCGCCGTAGGCGTGACCGACAATGTTGGTGCAGACCTCGTGGGCGGCTAATTGGATGCTATAGAGCAAGCCCTCGGCATCAGCATCGCCCTCGACCAGCTTCAACAGATCGGCAATACAGTCACTCAGCAAGTGAAGATAGGTGTAATTGGCGGGCAGGTCAAGCCAGACCACTTCTGGATGACGTGCGTTCACAATGCTGCTCCTTTGATCACGACGAGGGTCTGGTCATCATCTTGCGGGCGACCCTGGCCGAAACGGTCGGTCTCTTCAAACAAGAGGGCGGCGATCTCGGTGGCGCTGTGCTCATGGAACGCCTCAACCAGCTCGACAAACTTGTCAATGCCGAGGGTCTCATCGTCCGCGTCACGCACATCGGTAAAGCCATCAGTCGCGGCAATCAGCAAATCGTTCGGCCCGAGGCGCAAGCGCTGGTTGCGGCAATGGCTCACCGGCAGAATGCCAATGGCGGTGCTGTCGGCCCGCAGGAGCACGACCTCGCCATCGTGGGGCCGGTAGACCACGGGGGCGTGACCGGCGTTGGCGTAGGTCAGCGTCGTACTCCCCGGCTCATACTGGCCGACAAACGCGGTAGCAAAAACGCCCACCCGCGTGAAGTCATTGTAGAGATCTTCATTTGATTGGCGCATCACAGCTTCGGGGGTTGGGTAGGGCATGAATTGGGCTTTGCTGTGAATAGCGGTGCGAGTCATCGTCATCAGCAGGGCCGCCGAAAGACCCTTGCCCGTCACATCGCCAATCGCGAAGATGAACGGGCGTCCTGGGTGAGCGATGAAGTCATAGAAGTCGCCGCCCACTTGAAAGGCCGGGCGCGAGTTCGCGTAAATGTCGAGTCCCGGCACGACCGGCAACGAACGGGGCAACAGATCCACCTGCACCCGGCGCGCCAACTCCATCTCGGTGCGTAACTTGGCCTGATCAAACATCTCCTGATAAAGCAGCATACGCTCGATTTGGGCGCTGGCCTGATCGGCAATGGCTCTGGTGAGCTTAATATCAGGGGCACCAAAGCCACCGCTGCGGTTTACCAGGCCCAGCCCCGCCATCACCGTGCCGCGCACCCGAATCGGCATGTGCAAGAGATTCACCGCGCCAGACTGGGGCAGGTCGCCCTCGGACTCCACCAAACTAAGCTCGCGTTCGGTGGTCTGCGCCTGCCAATACAAGCGCCAAGCCAGTTCGGACGGCAACGTGTCGGAGGGTTGCTGCACCAACAGCGGTTCCTGCGCCGAGGCGGGTACGAACAGAGCGTAGCCGCCGTGCGCCTTGACCATCCGCATCGCCTCTGTCACCAAGGCGTTCAGCGTCTCTTCCACCGTGACGTGATCGCGCATGGTCTGAGTCAGCCGATAGAGCGCCAACTGCTGGTCTTGGCTGGTCACCAAATCCGCTGTCATGAGTTGGAGTTCATCTTCGAGTTGAAGAATATAGCTAATCATCTCGGCGTCGGCGCGTAGGCGCTGATCAAAAGCCAACCCACTGAGTCCGGCTACCCGCAGGTCGCCCAACTCATTGTCGCCGCTCATAATCGGCGCGACGCTCCCGGGCCTAGACAAGTGGTGGCCGGCGGGCCA
>CAIRDL010000445.1 GCA_903877345.1 uncultured Oscillochloris sp.
ATGCCGTTTGTGCGCCAACTCAGTCGGGTGGGCCTGCGCCCCGATGATCGGCTGGTGCAGCGGATTGTGGAACATGGCGCAGCGGCGCGCACCGCACTCCTCGAACTCGCAACGCAGACCGAAGCGCTCCACAGCGAGTACCCGGCGGATCTCGGCCCGTTGCACGCGCTGCGCCTGTTGGGCGAAGTGCCTGACCCTAGCATCATCGTCCCGCTGCTTGCCGTTTTGCCCGTGCCAGTTCACGGCGATGATGATGTTCCCGCCCAACTCTACGTCAAGGAGGTTCTCCAGATCATTGGGCGCGTGGGCGAACCTGCTGTGCCCGTGCTCTGGGCCTACGCCGATGACGAGACGCACACCGCTGCGGCTCGTACTGTCGCCATCAACACGCTGACCTACGTCGTCACCTACGCCCCCGCTGTGCGCGAGGCGGTACTCGCCGAGGCTCGCCGCCGCCTGAGTCTCGACCTCACGGTGCCGATGACCACCGGCGTGGTGGCGCTCCTGGCCGAGCTTGGCGACACCACCAGTTACCAAGCGGTGATGGCCGCCTACCGCGCCGGGCGGGTTGATACCGACCAGGCTCCAGCCGCAGCGGCACGCCAACTTCTCTTGGGCGGCGGGCAGCCAGAACTCACCTGTGTCAACCACTCCTTTGCCGAACGCTACGCCCACCACGGCCCGCACCTAAAGACGCCGACCGCCACCACATAATGCGCTTTCCCACCCATCTGCTTAGTTCACTGGCCGTCGGGCTGGCCGTGTATCCACGCCAACCGCTGCGGTTGGCGGCGCTGGTGGCGGCGGGTACCCTCGTTGACCTAGATCACCTGCTGCTCTATAGTCTGCACACCGGCGACTGGAGTGTGGTGGGTGCCTTGCGCTACGACCGCTACCGCAATCGCCGCATCAAGCTTGGCGATACGCGCCCGCGCTACGGCTCGCTACGCTCGTGGCTGCACAACCCCATTTTGATGCTGCCGACCCTCTGGGCGCTGGCGGCGCGGCGTCCACCGTTGCGGGCGGTGGCCTTGGGCCTCAGCCTGCACCTGCTGCTCGATCACCTTGATTGGCCGCAAATTGTGGCAGAATCCTGGCGGGCGGGCGGGGTGTGTCGGGCCTGCGGACGAACTGGGCGAAAGCTCCTCGTGGTGCGAGTCGGCGCACCCGGCGCATGGCATTACCAAGCGCTTTGTCGGGCCTGCCGTGAGCGCAGCATGCTGGCCCCAACGTCTCAGGGCGCTCCGCATTAGGGCCTGTGGTACACTGAATGTGTGGGTCGTGCTTGAGGATGGAGGAGGGCGAGTCATGAGTGACGACACGGCATCATGGGAAGCACCAAGCGAAGCGCCCGACGAAGAATTGGAGCGCCTCGCCCGCGAGACGCTGGAGGCCCAAGCTGGCACGGCTGATCCGGTCGGAGCGCGCCGCCGTTGCCAGCGCGTGAATGACCTCTACGCCGCCGGCAAAGTTGAGGCCGCCCGCGACCATTTTCACGCCGCTTGGGTGATGATCTGCGGCGAGTCGCAGGCCCACTATAGTTTGGCGCGCATGTTTGCGCGACGAGCAACTGAGTTGGGGGAAGCGCGGGGGTGGACGCTGCGCGCTATGGCGTGGGATCGCTGGCTCGTCGCCGGGGGAAAACCCCAACGCTTCGGCACGCAGATCATCAAGCAGCACGGTCTCTGGTCGCTTGGCGCGGTTGAGCCTGAAGTGAGCGACCTCGAACGGGCGCTTTTCGCCGTGCCGCCGCTCTACATCCAACGCCAACGGGCCGAGCAACTTCAGCGCCAAGAGGGCAGCGCGTAGCTTGCGGCGCTAGGTTCAGTCACTTTCGTGAGGCGGCGGAGCTTGGAGTCCCACGAAGAGTTGCTGCAACAGATTACGCAGGGCGTGGACTTGGTCTTGCGAGAGTGAGCGCATGCGATGGCTTACGCGGGCGTGGTGCCGGGGCTTAATCCGCCGCAGTTTCTCGGCCCCGCTCGGCGTCAGGCAGATCAGGCTCACCCGGCGATCTTGGGGATCAGGTCGCCGCGTAACAAAGCCCTTGCCGACGAGGCGATCAACAATCCCCGTGAGATTGCTGTTGTCGCAGAGCATCCGGGCACTGATGTCGCTGAGCGGAACGCCTGCCACATTCGCGTAGCTGAGAATCATGAATTGAGGAACCGTCAGTTCCTCGTTCCGCAGATCGTAACGGTTGTACATCTCCAGCATCGAATTGATCTGACGGAGCAAGCTGTAGGTTTCGAGTTCGAGGCTGCCTTGGTCGGTGCTTGGGGTGTCGGTCGGCATACTCATGGCGCGTTGTCCTGACAAGTCAGCCAAGGGTGTAGGTGCCAGAAGGGGTAAGGGTGCCGTGATCCGGGGATACGCCCAAGGGGGGCGTTGGGTCTCGGCATCACAAACCGCTCAGTACCAGGGGTTGGCTTGAGGGGACACCGCTACCCTCAAAAAATATAGCATGCTGCTTCGGTACTGTCAATCTTGCGTATAGGTGCTGCACAGAAATAATGTGCAATGCGCTCAGGAACTTCGCATGGTCGGCTTGTCCTCGTCCGCGCCGCGTTTTGATCGCATCGTCTCACTGATCTTCGTAATCCTGATCGGTTTGGCGCTCATCTTTCTGATTGATGGCAATCCAAACACGCTGCGGATCGTGCTTGGCGGCGACTTGCCCACCATCACGCTGTCGTGGTTCTTGCTCGCCTCGCTCACCGTGATTACGAGCGCGGGGGCCGATTTGTTGGCCCGCGCTCACCCGCAGTTGCACAACCGCCGCTTGCCCGTCATTAACCTTGGCTTCACTCACCTTGAAGTCGCCCCTAGTTTTTGGGTGCTGCCTTCATTTGCGGTGATCGGCTCATTCGCCTTTTTCCGGCTTTTCAGCAACACGCTGCAAGGGGTGGCCTTCGCCCTGGCCCTGGGCGCGGCAGGGAGTTCGCTCTGCATGGTGTTGGTGGCGCAACATTACGCTTTTGACCGTAACCCGACGGTTAGCCAGCGCGCTCAGTTGGTGCTGCAAGCGGTGAGCTACCTGCTGGCTTTTGGGGTTTTCAGCGCTGTCGCTTATGCCCGCTATCGGACGCTTTACTCGGCGACACTGATCGGGACAACGGCCTTGCTGTTAGCCTATGCGCTGCTCTCCTACACGCCACGCGCCAGTGTCTTTACGCTGGCCGTTTTGGTGGGCCTGACTCTGGCTGAGGCGACGTGGGCGATCAACTATTGGGCGACCTCCTTCCTTTTCGCTGGCACGCTGCTCCTCGTGAGTTTCTACCTCGCGGTGAGTCTGCTCCAACAACAAGCCGCCGGGAAGCTTGAGCGGCGGCTGATCATTGAGTATGGGTTGTTGGGCGGCGGCCTCTTTGCCGCCATTGTCTTTATGACCCTGATGCGCTGAGGCGGGATTGTAGACAAGGTTTCAGGGGCCAGGTTCCAGGCTATTTTACAGTCTTGGCTGGCATACGGCTTCCTGATGCGTTCTCCCTGACCCCTTGGCTTAAGGTTTCGTCAGCGGCGCGAGCAAAGAACTGCTGATCCAGCCGAGACTGTTGACGGGGACGCGCTGCGGGGTACAAACGTCCACGATCTGGGTGACGCGGAGGCGATACCAACGGGCAGCGCCGACCATGGTCTGCTCAAGCACGTCAACGCTGTCACCGGGACAGACTTGGCCGATGACCGTCGCGGGGCTAACGACGGTACTCTTCCGCAGATTACCACCGTTTAGCACCTTGCTTCGCCCGATGATCGCGACGACTGCGGTGGGCGTCGTCGTGGTAGCGGACTGCGTGGCGGTCGTAGCCGTAACCACCGTAGAGGCGCGGATGGCGGCCGCTGTCCTCGTGGAAGCGGCGGCGAGAGCACGGGCCGTGTTCGTGGCAGACACAATGGCATTATTGGTCTCGATGGCCTGAGTGGTGGCGATGTTATTGTCACGGGTGCGTTCAAGGCCATAGCGCAGCGCAAAAAACGTGCCGCCGACGAAGATGCCGATGCCCGCCCCGACGAAGAGGAGATTCGCGAGGGCGCGTAGCGGGCCACCACGGCGGGGAGCATTCGGGCGGAAGAGCCGATCCCAATCACGCGGATCTACTTTCGGGGGCATAGGCGTTCCTTCCTACAGCGTACAGCGCAGGATCGGCTGGTGTTCACCAGTGGCGACAAAGCCAAACCAACGGTAGAGGCGTTGGGCGCGGGTGTTGTACGCCTGGGTGTTCAGGGTGATAACGTTGGCTTGTTGAGCGCTGGCGTAGGTAATGACCTCAGCCAACAGGCGCACGCCGATCTGCTCACTGCGCCGCGCCGGGTCAACTGCGATGCGAACAAGATGCACCAAGCGCCCGCCGAAGTGGGTCGTCGCAAAGGCGTACCCGACCAACTCTGGGCCGAGTTCAGCGACCATAAAGTAGGGGCCTTGCTCAATCGCCGGCCCAAGAACAAGGTCGTTCTTCGTCCACTGAGGCTCAAAGCAGCGTTGGTCGAGCTGCACCACGCCAGCCAGATCTGCCTTGGTTGCAGGACGAATGCGTACATGGAGGTTGCCAATCGTGGGGAGATCGAGGGTGGTCTTTTCGTAGACCACAACCGCCGTATCGCTCGCATAGCCGTGGGTTTGGAGGATTGGGATGAGCCAGGCGTCGGCGGCTTCCTCGCCGGCGTAGTAGACCGTGTGGATGTCATGGGAAGCCAGGGTTCGGTGTAAAGCTGGCATGAGCAGCGCGGCAGCGGCGCGAGTCTCGACCCCTTCGGCGAAGGCCGCACCGCGCAGCCAGCATGTAGCGTGGGTGGGCCAGTTGACCAGCACAACGGCGACGAGGTCGCTGCCAACTTCGAGCACCAAACCGTGATTGGCAGCAAGCAAAGCCGGGAGGTCGCCGCCAAGCAGGCCATAGTAGCGCCGGGCACCGTCGCGCAGCAAACGCGAGGTGGCGCTGAGATCGTTGGAGCTAATGCGGCGCGGTGTGGCGCGGCTGATGTCAACGCTTTTGCGAAAGAGCCACATATCCGACGCAAACGCCTTGGAGGTCGGGCCGCTCTGGCCACGACGCTTTGCATTGTACCCCAAAACTGAGAGGGGATGGGGGTAGGGGGATGGGGGTTAGGGGTCAGGGATCAGGGGTCAGGGGTCAGGGGTCAGGGATGTGTGATTCGCACAACCTGACATCCGATCCCCGATCCCCAATCCCCCTAAGCCCCCCGACTCACAACTCCAGTTCACAGATCCCTGACGAGCAGGCCAACTCCTGTGCGGCGTTGGTCAGATCTTCTTCCTCGTAGCGGTAGATCTTCGCAAAGTCAATCTCGGGGAAACTGGCGACCAACCGCTCATACTCTTCTCGCGAAATCTCGACGTAGGGCATGTTGTCGTACTTCGCATCGAACGCCGGGAGGAAGGAAAGCCCGCCAATCTCGTCGCGATGCTCCCAAACCCACTTCATCAGGTCAAGCACTTCATCAGGGCGATAGGCGATGGTGCAGGATGGATTATGTTCCGTCCAGTGCAGCTTGTTTTGGAGCCAGAACGCGCACTGGTCAAGCGCCGAACGGTCTTTGCGCGTAATCGCGGTGTCGGGCGACTTCACGGGGAAATGGATCACCCAGGTGTTGGCGTTCTCCGGGCTTTGCCCATTTTCTGGATCCATCGGCACGCCGGCGTCACGCAGCACCTTGAAGAGGGGTGAGTGCGTCGCCACGCGCACGTTCCGAATGTAGTAAGGCGACCAGCGGGCGTGCAGGCCAGAGGAGCAATTAAGTAATTGCGAAGAATTTCCACTCGGTTTGACACATGTGAGCGCCGTTGACTGGTTAATCCCCAGGGCTTGCGCGACCTCACGGTTGGTCTCGTAGGCCAAGTGGCGCAAGCGCGCCTTGACCTCGGCATCCTGCGCGATTGGGCTATCCATCTGCCCGGTGATGTCCACCCCAAGCAGCCGCTCCTCCTCACAATTGCGCTGCCACTGCGGGCGCAAGCCAGGAAAATGGGTCGCCAGCGACTGAATTGTCCCGATAATCGTCGCCAGTTCCACCTTCTCGCGGAGGGTGTCGAAGGTGTCTTCGTGGCGGGCCACCGCTGCGGAGAGGTTGCACAGTTGCCACGGGCGTAGGACAATTTCGCCGCACTGCCAAGAAAGCACATACGCCATCTCGGTTCGACCTTTGGGGTCGTAGCGCTCGTCACCGATGGCGAAAAAGGTGTGGGTTTCGTCAACCGTGCCGGTGTAAACATCCTCAAAGCCATCAGCCACGACGGCAACGACGCGATGGTTCGTTGCCAGAGACGCCTCTCGGAGATCGTGCCAACTGCGGAAGGGGCTGCTCTCACGGGCAAGCTCGGCGGAGATCTGTTGCGCCTTGCAAGCTGCCATCCACTCCTGCTTGTTCGGATGCCGTCCCAGTGTGTAGACCAGATCGTTGTAGACGGCAACTTGGCGTTGACGCTTGGCAAGCTTGGCCTCGGCGTAGGCTTGCCCAAGCAACTGTCGGCGCTGTGCGGTACCGTGAAGTTTGTAATAGAGCTTCTGGCTGCACGAGACACTGCACGCTGCCTGCTCGCGGCGGCTGAACCGCACCTCAAAGGGCTGACCGCACACCTCACAGGTGCGGGTGACATACGTGAGGCCATCACGCGACTGGATCGGCAGATCGGTTTGCTTGACCGTGTACTCAGTAGAAATCAGATCGTGCTCAGCCTTGCGGAAGCTCCTGAACTGAACCATGCGGTAGCTGCCGGACTGATCGTAGGCGACCTTATGCAGCGCGGGCAAACCCCGCTTCTGGTAAGAAAAGACCCGCAGCGCCGTCAGTGCGTCATTTGGCTGAAGCTCCAGAGTGGTACGCTCACCGCCATCGAGCATGACGAAACGGTGGTTGGCCGTCGCCCGGATGGACGTACCATCGGCAAACGTCACCCGGTACACCGGCACCTGCGTGCCAGTCTTGCGCGGGTTGCGCAGCGTACGAATGACCAATTGCTCATCTTTAACTGTGAATACCGCTACATCGCTACCAGCAGCAACGAGGTCGGCCATCCGCGCTCGTCCGCGCCCATCGGCGACGGCGACCCACGTATCACCCGTGACGCACGGATTCACCCCGAACTCCGCTGCCTGCCGCCGGGTTGGGCGTAGCGCCTTCGCCGCTTGGCGGTTGAAAATCCCCGGTTCGCCGCGCCCCGACTGCACCATCTCCAAAAACTGGCTGATAAACTCAACTTGGGTCAAGCCACCGTCGGGCCAGACCGCCGAATTGTTGGCATTCCAGCGCTGACTGTTATCGCGCTCAAAATCGCCATTTTTGCAGAGGCGCATCTCGTCGTCGTCGTAGTCGAAAATGGAGATTAAAGCTGTGCGACGAACGCCTCCGCTAACAGCTGCATTGCCGACAGAACACATAATGTCGTGGGCGTCAATGGGACGCAGGAAACTGCCCTGGCGGGCCAACAACCGTGAACGCACAAAGTCCAGCATGACGCGCAACGGTTCGGGGCCGGAAGCGCGACCGCCTTTGGTGCGAAGCGGTGCGCCCGCCGAACGAAGCAGCGACAGGTCGAACTGGATGTCGCCACCCTCGAACCACGTCTCGAGGCCGATGCGTAACGCGGCAGCCCAACCTTCCGCTGAATCTTCTACCACGAAGGTCGGCATGCTGGTTCCAGTCTGGCGGCGAATACGGGGGAAGTTTTCGACGTAGCGACCCTCAACCGAAAACCCGACGCCGCACCCGCTCATCGAGATCATGAGCGCCTCAACAAAAGAGTCAAGACTCTCGACGGGCTGATACGAGCAGTTGCCAGTCACTAGACCATCGGTAAGCACAAAGGTGTGGGTCGCAGGCACCATCGCACAGAAGACCTCTTCAACACGCATTGAGCCCGGCACTAGCCCCAAGAACTTCCAGTCCCGATCAGTGGAGGCTTCACGGTAGTCAATCGCGAGCGTGTCCACCTTTCGGGGGGCCACCGTGTAGGAAATCATATCCCCGTCGCGCAAATCCTCGGTGGTGACGCGCCGACCATCGCGCAGAGCCCACTCATGGTTGAGCGTAGCCCGGACGGTCTTCTTGGTCTTGTAGCGCCCAAACTCAACCGCGACCGTCTGCTGCTCGCCGAAGCTACGAACCGTGGCTGGTACCCAAGCGCAATCCTTGTTCAGCACCGTCTGGGTACCGACTGCCTCACGGAGTGGGATGGCCCCTTGCTCATACGTAAGAAGCTTTTCATCCCCACTGAGGCAGTTATAGATCGCAACTTGGTTTCGGCGAGCCGCAGGCCCAGCCATCGCCAAGAGCCGCATCGAGGGCATGGCGCGCATCTCCAGGATGGCCTGCCGGATGCGCTGGTAGGTTTCGGCGGGCAAACGGTCGCCTGCCAACTCGTACAGATACGCAACCGCCCGGTCAACCGTCTCAAGCCAAGTCTCGCGGCGACCCAAGTCATAATTGAAGCGGGAGTACTTGTCGAAGAACTGGAACTTCTGGAGCGCCGTCGGGAAGAACTGGTCGGACTGGGCAAACGCCTGGCGCACCTCCTCAGGGATGGGGCGCACACCGCGCTTCTTCGCATGTTCCGCCCGGTAGAGAATATAGTGCTTGGCAGCCTCAAATTCACCAGCGGCTTGCAGCACCATCTCGACAATGTCTTGCACCCCTTCCACGGTGGGTGCTTGGCCGTGGGTTTTCGCCGCAAGAATGTTCATCACCCGTTGGGCAAGTTCCGGGATCGTGACCTGCGGCGTGCGACTCAAACTGCCGAAGCAGCGCGTCAGCACATGCGCGATCCGCTCAACGTCAAAAGGCACCACCCGCCCATCGCGCTTGACAATCGTCTTGGGCAATTCCATACCCGCCGCATCGAGCGCTAGATAGGGGTCGAAAGCCTGTCCGTTCGCCGCCTGACTTACTTCGCTAACCATTCGCCTATCCCTTACACAACCGCAAACCAAGAAGAAAAAGAGCGCGAAACCGTCCTGTCGGGCGCGCAACGTTAGCAGCAAGAAGCCTGCCGAAGCAGGAGGCTCGGCAGGCAGTTGGTACTAGATGTCGTGCTGTTCTTTGACAGCTACGACTAAATGTAGCAGCACGCGCAACGAAAAGCACTATAACACGCCCATACCAGCGTGTCAAGATGGAGCTTTGACGACCCTAGCGCGATTGCAAAGTTGTTCGCGACAGCCGAGGGGGTAGCGCGGCATGCACGATTCGCAGAATGGCTCCCCTTTAGGGGCGGAAGCCCAGGAGCTTTAGGCATGGTTCACAGGTACTTGAAAGTTCGGGCAAATGCAGCGCGTCCTGTTACGGCAAATCTGCAAGCTTGTCTTACGGGCGAATCACCAGTTGCCCCTCCTCAGTATGTCCCGGCACCGCGCAGAAGAAGCGGAGGCTGCCTGGCTCGTTGGCGGGGAAGTTGAGGATTGCATCAACCTTGGGTTCAGCGGCAACGGCGCGGCGTCCCGTTGGCAGTTCAAGGGTGAGCGTATGGCCCACCTGGTCACGGTTCTGAAACGTGATGACGACTTGGTCGCCCCGCCGCACTTCAAGCTGCGTTGGGCTGAAGCCAGCAGCGGTGACGGTGACGGTGAGATGGATTTCAGGCGGCAAGGTGCCCCCGCAGCCCCCGAGCAGCAGCACCAAGCTGACGATGAGCGCAGACACGCGGTTCATGGTGGGGCGTCGGCGGGCCATGCGGAACCTCCAACAAGGGTTACGGCTTACGCCGAAGGTACAGGTGCCGAACTTGCCTCATCCTCGACAGGGTCGCCGTCATCAGCAGCGGCAGGCGGCGCGGGCGGCAAGTTGCGACGGTGGTTCAGCCCCAAGGCGACGAGCCCCACCGCGAGGAAGCTCAGACTAAAGACCTGCGCCATCCGCAATGAGCCAGCACAATCGCCGCCGATTCCGTTGATGCAGAGGCTGTCGGTGCGTAATCCTTCGATCCAGAAGCGCCCCGCCGAGTAGTAAATCGCGTACAGGAAGAGCAGATCGCCCGGACGCAGCCAGCGCTTCCCCGTTGGTGCCCCGTGACCGTAACGCCCGTCGGCCCAGAAGAGTAGCCCCGTCCCTACGAGGTTCCACAATGACTCGTAGAGAAACGTCGCGTGAAAGAGCGTCCCGACCGGGTAGGTCTGCAGATTATCGTAGGGCGGTAGGCGTCGGTTGGGGTCAATCAGTACGCCGACGGGCAACGTGGTGGGGCGACCGTAAGCTTCTTGGTTGAAGAAATTGCCCCAACGCCCAATCCCTTGGCCCAAAAGAAAACCGGGTACACAGACATCTATCCAGTCCCAGAACGGCAGTTTGTTCCAACGGGCGTAGCCGATCACCGCGAGCAGCGAACCGATGATGCCGCCGTGAATGGCGAGCCCGCCGGTTGTCAGGTTCAGCACGCTCCACGGGTTAGCGGCGAAGCGTTCCCACTCGAACGAAACATAGTAGATGCGCGCCCCGGCGATGCCCAGCAACAGGCCGAGCATAAGCTGGTTCCAGACGTGGTCGGGGTGGTAGGCGCGGTCTTCGGCCCGTCGGGTGCTGAGGTAGGCGGCGAGAAGCGCCCCCGCCATGATGATCGCGCCGTACCAGCGAATGCCTTCGAGGCCGAAGAAGCTGAAGCGGATGAGGAATGGGTCGTCAGGCGGGTAAAGTCCCATAAGCATTACAGCGCTGCGGCGTAGCGTACCGCATTACGAAAAAGGGCCAGCCCGTCACCCGACTCGCGCCAGGGTTCGCGGGTCCAGCGAGGGTGCTGTTGGGGCAGGATGGCGTTTTCTGGGTGAGGCATCAGGCCGAGGACGTTGCCTTGGGGGTTGCAGAGTCCGGCAATGGCGTCGCAGGAACCATTGGGGTTTGCGGGGTAAGCGACGGGGCCAGCGTCGGCGGTGTAGCGCAGGGCAATCAGGCCACGGGTGCGTAAGGCGGCAAGCGTGGCCTGATCGCGCACCGCAACGCGCCCCTCACCGTGGGCGACGGGCACTTCAATGGTCTGCCCAAGGCCGTCGGTGAACGGACACGGGCAGCCGGGATCTGCCGCGAGGCGCACCCAGCGACACTCGAAGCGACCCGAAGCATTGTCAGTCAGCGTGACTGCCGGGGCCGGGTCGGCGTCCCAACCGGGGAGCAGTCCGGCTTTAATCAGCACCTGGAAGCCATTGCAAATGCCGATTACGGGGCGTCCGTCGGCGACGAAGCGCTGAAGCGGTTCGCCAAGACGATGGGCGAGATCCACGGCGAGGAGCTTGCCCGCCCCGAGGTGGTCGCCGTAGGAGAAGCCGCCGGGGATGATGAGCAAGGCGTAATCGGCGAGTTGCACGGTGCCAGAGGCAAGTTGGTTCACGTGGATGCGCTCGGGGATGGCCCCGGCGAGTTCACAGGCGAAGGCGGCGTCTTTATCCCGGTTGATACCCGGGGCGCGCAAAATCAGGGCTTTTGGGGCACGCATAAGCTCTCAATCGTCGGCGGCACAGGCCGTAGGGCTTAACTCCACCGGAACTCGATCTCGACTTCACCAATTTTGATCCGGTCGCCTTGGCGCAAGCGCTGAGGCGCACGGGGCGGAACGAGGGAACCGTTGAGTTGCGTCCCGTTGGTACTGCCCAAATCAGTGACCGTGTAATAATCGCCGTCGCGTTGGATCGTGGCGTGGTGGCGCGAGGCAATGCCACGGTCGTACTCAGCCAAATCAAGTTCAGGAAAATGGTTCTGGCGCGGGTCGCGGCGTCCAATTCGCACCGGCAGTTTGGTGAGGCTCAATTCCCAGGAGCGGTGGGGCGAGGTGATGATGAGTCGGGCGGTGGGCGGGGCGGTGAGGGGTGTGCCGCAGGTGGCGCAGAAGCGCGCTTGCGTCTTATTGAGCCGCCCACAAGTGGGGCACGCGGTCGAATCGCTGGGCGGCGGGGTGACAGGCGCAACCACTGGCGGGCGCGGCGGAGTCGGGACAACGGGCGGGGCTTGCACTGGGGGTACGGGCGGGGCCGGCTTGATGCGCAAAGTCGGATCATCAAAGCGGCCATCAACACACGCGAGGAGGGCTTTTTCCATCTCGGCGCAACTAGAAAAACGGCGCTCGCGCTCAAGGGTCATTGCCCGTATGATCACGGCTTCGGTGCGCGCATCAGCGGAGGGGTTGAGTTTGCTGATGAGGCCGGGCGGCGGTGTCTGGAGCGGCACCGGCGGGACGTTGGTCAGCAAGTGCAGCAGCGTGGCCCCCAGGGCATAAACATCGCTACGGGCATCAGTCTGGTCTTTGCCATACTGCTCAGGCGGGGCATAGCCTGCCGAACCCATCGCAATCGTGTCTTTGCGCTTGCTACGGTCAAACTTACGCGCCACGCCGAAGTCAATCAGCTTGACCATGCCCTCGGGGGTGACAATGATGTTCGGGGGCTTCAGGTCGCGGTAGATGATGGGCGGGTCTTGGCTGTGCAGATAATGGAGCACACGGCAGAGTTGGATGCCGTAGCCGACAACATCTTTTTTGAGCAAAGGCGCGTTGGCGTCGCGAACGCGATCCTCAAGCGTCTGACCGGGGATGAACTCCATAATCAGGGTCGGGCGACCCTCGTGGGTGAAAAGTTCGGCCACGGCAGGCAGATTGGGGTGGCGCAAGGTCTTGAGCAGAAGCGCCTCGCGCTCAAAGAGTTTCCGCGAGTCTTCCAGTTCCTCGGGCGCGAGATCGCCTTGGGGACGCATCTCTTTCAAAGCCCAAATGGTACCGTCGCTGGCGCGGTTGGCCTTATAAACAACACCCATACCACCACGGCCAATTAGGTTGACGATGGTGTAGGTGTCTGCGGTGCCGCGCACCACCGTGTTTGGCGCAAGAGTGTCGAGGGTGATCAAGCTCGTTCTTCCGCAGTTGTTTCGCTGAGTAGACGCACGCGCTGTTGCGCTTGGATTATACCATTGTTAGGTTCCATGCTCTCACTGCCGCGCACGAGAGCCAGGGCGGTTGCAACGTCCGCTGCTTCAGCTTGAACACCTGGGCCTGACAGCTATTGCATCTCTACGCCCCTGTACCCCCGATGCGCTAGACGTGCGCGGCGTGCGCCCGCTCCTGATCGCGGCCACGGAAAGCGCCAAAAGGGCGTCCCGCCCTCCGCACCGTTACGAGGGCGAGACGCCCTCGCTCCTATGTTTCTCAGGAGCGTGCCTTGGAATGCCATGCCTGGCAATCTACACTAAAGCTCACGCACACCCAAGCCGCACCTCGGCATACTCCGGATCAAGCAGGGCAAGCTGATCCCGAATGCGCTGACGCAGGCTGATCGCTGGCGTTAGACAATAGGCCGCAAAATCTTCATCCGTAAGCGCGCCATGCGGAAAGAGCAATTTGCAGTAGCCCGTTGCCAAGCGCGTGATCGCCGTAAGATCGCGTCGGTCATTCGTCCCTGTGATGCTGCTGCGTTGCTGGACAAGCTGTTCGTAGCCGGCTCGGGTGCGAAGATGATGCAGCACATCCCCGAAGAAGTCCGCCTTAAACCCAACGCCAGTGGCAATGAAGGACTGTTCGATCCGTGGCAGTTCCCACCCCGGTAGGATGCCGTGCATACGGTCAATAAAGGCCGTCTCACTGAGAAACGCGGGGAGTTCGCGGAAGAGGTTCTCGTGACGCGGACGCTTTTGCGCGTCGAGCGGGATGTTCGCAAGCAGCATGAAGCCTGCACTCGCCTCGACTTTCTGGACCCCGCCACGGGCGAAACTGCCTGACTCAAGGTAGTCTTTCAGGACGCCGATGATCTCGCCAGGGTTGTTGAATGAGAGGGATTGCGCTTCGTCAAAGACGACCAGATCATAATGGGTCAATAGCCCCGGTTGTCGGTTCTGGTTGTTGTAGAAGAGCGCCGCCGCTAGGCGCAATTCGTTCCGCTGGAGATCTACGGTGACGCTGAATTGGTCGAGGATGGTCAGCATGGCACCATGCTGGAGCTGCGCCTTCAGGTGCTCTTTCTGGTCGCGGGTCGGCAGATGTTGGTTAAGGAAGGTGCGGATGTTTTGGCGCGCTTCGTCATTGAGCACGCCATCCGGTGTGTAGCGGGTCACGATCCATTCGCTGACGAAGGCCGGGACACTCCGCGTGCCAAAGCCTGCGGCTTGCACCAAGGCTTTGTTGACGCAGACTTCGCCAAAGAGCGCCTGGGCTTTGGTTTCGTAAGGCTTGGGGTTTGTCATGTGGGCTTAGCCAAGGGTTCAGGTGCCGGGTTTCAGGGTTCAGGCTTCAGGTCAAACGCATCAGGAAGCCGTGTCAACGTCGTTCGCCGTGGGGCTGAAGCCCTCGGCTACGGGTACGAAGCCTGCTGAAGCAGGCTCGATCAGCCCGCGCAGGCCGGGCTTCGTAAATGTAGCCGGAGGCTTTAACCTCCCGGCATAACCCCATGCTCCTTGCGGCTTTGCGGCTTTGCGGCTTTGCGTCAGATCGCTAGCCTGTCAAGCTGGGTTGAACCATGCCTCAGCCAAACATTTCATCAAAGCTCCCCCCGGTTTGGAGCCGCCGTACAGCAATGCGGGCCTCGCCATGTTGCCGGTGATCCACCCCAACAACGCCCCGCTAACCTTGTCCCTCGTTCGCGTGCGCTCCGCTCGTCCGCACCAATACCTCCGAATGGCGTGAGGGCAGGCGAACATAGCGAGCGGGTAGAAAGTGCAAGAGCCAGCGCATCAGGGTTTGCCATGCCTGCGTCGGGTTAAAGTCTGGCGCGGCGGCACATGGTAAACGCGCCAAGGCATCACGCACCGCCCCGAAGCGCTGGGGTTGTTTGAGCATCTGATCAATCTGGCGCACAGACGGCTGTTGCAGCAGCAGCACGCCAATACTGCGCCCAAAGGCGTCCCTACTCAGGCCCGGCAGTGTGGGCAGCGCTAAGAGGTCGGCGCGGGCATTCGCACCTGCAACCTCACTCAACACGGCGCTGCGCCCACTGTACGCCAGCCAAAGATCCTCTGGGTGGCGCAAGGTAGGCAGCCACACGCCCGGCGGCAAGACTGGCGGCACAGGCGTAATGGCGTAGGGCGCTGGCGCTTCGGCTAACAGCAGGGGCGGCAAAGCAGGCGGCAGCAACGCCACGGCTTCCGCCATCAGCGTGTATAAGTCAGCCTCGACCGCAACCGTGGAGGCCCATAGCGTTTGCTCGAAGTTCACACACGCGGCGGCTTGCGCTGGCAGTTCAACCAATAGTTCTAGGTTCGGTTGGGCTGACCACCCCAACGCGGTGTTGGTCAGGTTCGCCGAACCTACTAGACAGCGCTCGTCTGCCCGATAATATTTGGCGTGCAAGGCGCTGCTTAGCCAGAGCGAACTGTGCGGACGGCCACAAAGTAGCGGCCAGACCGCCAGATCGCTGACGCCCGCCGCGATCTCTTCGGGTCGCCAGCGCGTGACACAGCGCAGTGCGACCGTCGGGGCAAGGTGGGCCAACAGGCGTTCGAGGGTCGCGGCCTTGATGAAAGGGGCGACCAACAAGATTGTTTCTCGCCCCGCCCGACAGAGTTCTTCGAGTTGGCTACCGGGAAGCGTCATACCATTTCAGATTGTAGATTGTAGATTGTAGATTGCCGGACATGGCATTCTAACGCGCTATGGCGGTGATGCTTATGCGACCTGCTCAACAGGAATTGGCATCACGCCTCGCGGTCGAGGAAGCGCCGCGCCATCCTTCCCCAGTCGGCCCGGGCGTCTTTCACTTGGTCGCGCTTGCGACTGTCGGTTTGCTCATCCTCGTAGCGCGCCCAGGCCGAAAGCAGCAGCTTCAGCCCATCGGCAGCCCGCGTCAGCCGCGCCTGAAGCTTACTCACGTCGTTGCTTTTCTCTTCATTAGCCAAGACATCTACCAGATGGCGATAGGCCGGGTGATTGGTGTTTAAGGTAAGCACCAACGCGCCGCCACTCGGCTTTACCGTGAAAAAGGCGTAAGTCTCCATGTCGGCTTCGGCAAAGACATACTTGAGCCCATCCGAGACGGTACTCGCCGCCAGTTCTTTTGCAACGTCTTCGGTGACGCCAACACTCACCAAGGTCTGCTCAATCTCGGCACTGCGCTGGAGCTCTGGCAGTTCCTCGGCGCGGTCACTGTCGCCGCTATGCCCTTCGTGCTGAAGTTCGCGGGTGACAGCGGTGGCTATCGCTTCGGGTGAATTAGGGTCGTGCCGCCGCTCAGGTGAGCGCACGCCGACGGTCTGTTTCGTCAGCCATTGGCGCATCAGTGGCAGGTTCGCATGAATCCGATGGGCGATTTCTAACAACGGTGCCCGTGGGTCGCCTTCCGCAATCAGTTCTTCCGTCGCCTCGGTGATCGTGTGGCCTCTGGTGAGCGCATCCAAATCAAGTTTGCTCAGTTCGGCAAAGTTCCGCGCCGCCTGCTTATTGTTTGTGACCCCGAACAATTCATCAAGGGCGGGCGGAAACTCAAGTTCAACGCCCCACCAACGCTCCGTCGGGTCGTACTTGATGGTCCAAGACTGATCCAAGTCAAGTTCGCGCCCGGCGCGCATAATTGAGATGCCGATGTTGTGGCCCGCGTGTTTGCCATGCGGAAGCGCACCCGGCATATTGCCTTCCCGCGCTTCACGCTTTGCAATCGAGAAGCGCGTGGTGACAAAGTGGTCGGCGTCGTTGAAATGCACTTTGTGCCGAATCTCATAATGCTCGCCTTGCCAGGGTTCAAACATCGCTTTGGTAGCAAAGGGGGCGGGACATGAGGTGTTGCTCATCAAGTAGCCAGGATCATTCGGCTGCGCGGTGTGAACTTCGCGGGTAAGCAGAGGACTGGCGGCGTCGAATGTAACCATGCGGATGCTCACCCGCCCATCGTACAGAAAGCGCCGATACATCCGGCCCACCAGATGTTCCGCGTTGTCAATGATCGTTTGCGCCGTGCGCCACATGATTCGGTCAAGCTGTGACCAGACCACCAGCGTGCCCGTTGGCCCAAACGCATCGCCAGCTTCACGCCACAGCGCGGGCAATGGCTTTCGCGTCGGCTCTGGCAAGCTCTTCTGGCGGCCCTCACAGATCGCGCTGACATCCATGTAGGTGTACAGCGCTGTCTCTACGCCCTGTTGCCACGACCAGACTTCGACCCGCAAGCATTGTGAGATGGAGGCACTCGGCAGGCCCATCCCAAAGCGCCCCATGCCATCCTGTTTCTCGGCGGTAAGATGGGTGCCGTTGCCGAACTGGAGCGCGATCTTTAGCACTTCGGCGTCCATCCCGCACCCATTATCGAGCACGGCAAGTTGGTGGATGCGGGTGCGGCGGCGCTGTTCAACCAGTTCGGTACGTTCGGCGCAGAGCAGTTCTACAATGGTTGCGCCAGCCTGGATCGAGTTGTCCATCAGTTCGGCGATGGCGTAAGCGGCGTTCTTGTAGCCGTTGTCGCGCATGGCTTGAACGGCGAGATGGGCTGGGACAATGTCGTTACTCATGGTTCGTTCCACACATCTTCCCAATTGCTAAACGCCTCGGCAACATCACCGAAGCCCGGCAGATTGCGGTCAATCACGGTGACAACCGTCGCCGTGGGATTGCCGCCGACGCGTGGCCCCCGAATAGCCCGTCCCACCATTTGGCTATAAAGTACCAAGGAGCGGGTTGGGCGAGCGATGAGCGCCGCACTGGTGCGCGGTGCATCGAACCCCGTAGTCAGCACGCCGAAGTTACAGAGGATGCGCGGTAGGGGCGTGTTGTCTTTATACGCCGCGATCATGCGGGCGCGTTCCGCCGAAGGGGTCTCGCCACTAAGCGCACTGGCGGCAAGACCACGGGCGCGCAGAATGGCGGCCACCAAATAGGCGTGTTCTACCGAAGCGGCAAAGAGCATGATCCGCTGATGGTCGCGGGCCAACGCTTCTGCCGCCACCACAAGCGCTAGGTTGCGCTGCTCATCTTCGGCTAGGCGGCGCACAATCCTGGCGGGGAGTTCCAGTTCGTTGGCGATGCGCCGCAGATCTGTTTCCGCCAGTTGCCAACCCCCTTCGTACAGCAAAGGCCGAAAGGTGACGCGGGCCAGATAGCCTTCGTCTACGAGGTAATCTACCGGGTTACGATAGCCCGGCACTTGGAGTGTCACCTTCCGCCGTCCGAAGAAGGCGGCGAGTTCTGCATCAGCCCCAAGATCATCCCAGGTGCGCCCAGGTGTCGCCGTAAGGCCGAGCAACGCCGTCTGGCCTTGGCTCACCAAGGTATTGAGCAGCAGGCGATAGGTTGCCGCTATCGCCTGATGAGCTTCATCAATCACGACGAGCGAACAGCGCGCCGCCAAGGTGCCAAGCAATGGGAGCCGGTCGAGGGTCGCACGGTAGAGTTTGGACAGCCCCGCCACCAAAAGCCCATCACGACACTGCGCTAAATCAAGCTCGCGTTCACCCCAAAAGCGCTGCACCGTGACTTCGCGGTCGCCCAAGCTCTGCCATGTGGTGCGAAAGGCAGCAGCGGATTGCTCACACAACTCTTCGCTTGCAGCGAGCCAAACCACCAGCGCGGGCTCGCGGGAACGCAGATGGTCGGCAATGACATGCATCGCCGTGCGCGTCTTGCCTGCCCCCGTGGGCAAATGGAGCAAGACGCGCTGCGGCACAACGCTAAGGGCTGCACGCACTTGGCGTACTGCCTCCCGTTGATGAGGAAAGAGCGCGGCTTGGGCAGGTGCAGGCTCCTGTGCGCTTGGCCCGGCAACAACATCTGGCGTTGGTGGGGCCAACTCGAAGAAACTGAAGAGCAACCGTTCCCGTGCCGAGCCGCGCCGCAGGTTCAGCGTGCGGAGCGTAAGGTACGAGTCACTGCTTGGATCGGTGGCGAGCAAAATGGCAAGTTGTTGCGCTTCGAGTGGTCGCAACAGTGCAAGGAGCAAAGGGCGTGCGCTGGGATCAGCTAACAGTGCGTCCGCCGAGCGGAGGTGCTTGAGCAGTTCGCGTAAGGCCGAGGGCGCAGCCAAGGCCGGATCGAGTGCCTTGAGTAAACGTAGTGCCGGTCTGCCAATGAGCGCCTGTAGGGTGCCTTCATCAGCGCGGGCTAGGATGGTGGAGAAGTGCATGGGCGTTTGGGGATTACAGATTGCTCAAAGGGCCGCATGGCCCCGAAGAGGGAGAGACGCAAAATGAGGGAGAGACGCAAAATTTTGCGTCTCACCGCCCCTTTCTGGTAAAATCCAAAGGCCGTTAGTCGTCCGTAAAGTAAGTCTTCTGGTACAAGTGCTGGCTGCGACAAGCTCAGCCAGCGTCCGTTGGCTGAGCTTGTCGAAGCCAACGGACGTGATGGGGCAATACAAGAAAACTTACTTTACGGACTAGTTAGCGTAGGACAACGGGGTTTCTTCCAACCGGACAACCCTAGGTCTCGGCTCATAACTAGCAGGAGACGAACTGCAATGACCATGTATGTCCTTATTGAGCAGAAGCCAGAGGGCCACGTTACCGCCTCGCTGCTTGGCTGGCCGAGCATCACCGCACAAGGTCGCACGGAGGCTGAGGCCGTCAGGTATCTACGGCATGCGCTCACCGTCCACCTCAGCGAAGCCAAAATCATCCCCCTTGAATTGGACGCAGAGCCGCCTTGGCTGCAAACGCTTGGCCGCTTCAAAGATGACCCCTTCGCCAACGAACTAGACGCCCTGCTTGCTGACTACCGGCGTGAACAGGATGCCGAGGATCTCCACTCAGACATGCAGGATCACGCTGCATGACGCTCTACGTCTTCGATACTGACCACATCTCCCTCCAACAGCGTGCATATCCCCTTGTGGTGCAGCAACTTCGTACACTGCACGCTACGGACACTGTCGCGACTACTGTTGTTACCGTCGAGGAGCAAATCCGGGGGCGCTTGGAAATCATCCGCCGCCATAGCGCTTCGGCGCTTCAAGTCGCAGCGTACACCGCCTTTCAACAGACACTACGCTACTTCATGGATTGGCAAGTCCTCGACTTCACGCAGGCAGCCTTTGACCAGTTTGTGGAGTTTCGGCAGCAGCGTATTCGCATCGGGTCACAGGATCTCCGCATTGCCGCGATCACGCTCGTCAATGATGCTGTCCTTGTTACCCGAAACACGCGTGACTTTGTACAGGTGCCTGGGCTGATCATTCAGGATTGGTCAGCCCCCTAACATGCCGAGGCGACTGAGCGCCTTGCTCTTCCTCTAGCCACAGAAGGGTACAGAAAGGCACAGCAGCGACCGTGTGCTTCTGTGGGAAAGCCTCGTTGTCCTACTAGACACTGCATAATCGTAGGCAAGGGAAGCGGATCTTTTTAGGTATCCCATTGCGGGCAGCATGTCACCCTGAGCGCAGCGAAGGGTCTGCTAGAAGGCCGGGAGAGATGCTTCGCTACGCTCAGCATGACATGGTGTTGGGATACTTAAAAACTTCCGCTTCCCTAATATCAGTTCACTTTGAACAAGCCACATACGCATGATGGTCAAAGCGCGTTCGGATGCCATGCTCGGCCATCTGCAATCCAAAATCTGTAATCTACAATGGCAGCCTAAAGATGACAAATATCACAACCAACCAGATCATCCTCAGCCGCCAAAGCCTCGCCGATCAGTTCAAGTAAAGGCCGGTCAGGGCGGCGCTTGCGCTCAAACTCCAGACGCAAAGCATGCTCGCGCTTAATCTGGGCTACCCGCTCTGGTCGTTCTAGCTCACTAAGACTTTCGCGCTGCCGCCAATAGAATCGTTCGCCAACCTGTTCCTTTTCATAGCTTTTAGCCTCCGCAAAATATTCGGGATGCCGTTCCATTAAACCAACCCATTCAAAACCCCGCTGGTAGAAGCAGAATCGACATCCACTACGTTGTCGCCACTCGTAATAGGTCGGTAAACCAATTCCACTCTCATGTAAAATACGTTCTACATCGGCTAAAACCAGGCCATGTTCTTTATAAGGAAAGACCGGCGTAATATTTGGCTTGGTCGAAATATAACCACTGCGCTCCTCATCAGCGCGAATACCGATGTAGCTCCAAACCAGTTCCTCGCCGACAAACGCCTCAAAAGGTTCAAGCTTCAACTTACGGGTACACCAGCGCACCTGGGCGGAAGGGAGCATGCCGCCAAACATCTCCAGCCAATGATCAAACCCGCGCTGGGGATTAAGGCGATGAATCGTTCGCCCTAAAAACGCCTCAAGCTTATCCAGGTAGGCATAGGTCTCAGGCAACTCCTTATGGGTATCGCAGAAGACATACTCCAACTGGGGAATTTGGTCGCGGAGATAGATTGCGAGGGCGGTACTATCCTTGCCACCGCTGAGGCTGACAATATGGCGACCGGGGCGCGTGGCCCAGGTGGATGCGGGCTGGAGAAGCGGGGGCATGGGGGGAGTCCTTGTCATACCCTTGCAGATTACAGATTTTGGATTGTAGATTGTAGATGGTCGAGCATAGCATCCTAACGTGCTTTGACCATCATGCGTATGCGGCTTGTTCAAAACGAACTGGTATTACTGCCCACAAGCTAACCCTAAACTGTCTTGTAAGTTGTGCTACCGAGTATACCATACCCGTAAGACCTGTCAGGTGCGCGCTCGGGATGAGTTGCGTGGGTGCAACAGCGTCCGTTACGCGCACCTGACAGGTCTCAACCGACGGTTTTGCGGCCCCGGCGCACGGTAAAACGTGGCTCCGCCCGTAAGACCTGTCAGGGGCGCGCTCGGGAGGAGTTACGTGGGTACAACAGCGTCCGTTACGCGCCCCTGACAGGTCTCCGAACGGCGGTTTTGCGGCCCCGGCGCACGGTAAAACGTGGCTCCGCCCGTAAGACCTGTCAGGTGCGCGCTCGGGATGAGTTGTGTGGGTGC
>CAIRDL010000446.1 GCA_903877345.1 uncultured Oscillochloris sp.
CTGCTGGACAAGGGGCCTGTGCGAAAAAAGGGGGAACGAACTGACCCGAACAGGGATGACCTTGCGGATCGTGTTGAAAAACGACATAGAAATGAGCTTTACCACACCTTGTCTTCACAGTGTAAAATACAGTTTGGAAATGGTCACTTTTACAGTTTAAAAATCGCCATCCCATCGCCGCCTTTCGGGAGGTGTCCGACCGATCCGCTACCATTGCGGAGCGGGATGTGTGACCACTCTGAAGGGCGATGTCAAGGATGCTCAACTTCATGGATCGTGCAGCTATTCGGCTGTTGTGCTAGTTGAAACCGCTTGATGGAACGCCTCCGGTGTGGTATGGCTGGTCTTGGAAGACGACCACCCACACACGGAGGCTCCCCTATGATAGCCGATTTCGAGGACTTTGTCACATGGAGGTTTGTCACGATCGATGATCTCTGGCAGAAAATCGCTCCCATGTATGACCGTCCAGGCCCCGATCCCACGTCATGTAGTGATAGTGAACTGATAACTATCGCCATGGTGCGTGAATGTCGGGGATGGGATCGCGAAACCCATCTGATGGTTGCGTGGGAACCCTACCGATCACTCTTTCCTCGGCTCCCAGAACGTTCACGGTTTCATCGCCGCAGGCGTAATCTAATGTTTGTCATCAATCACATGCGATAAATTATTACGGACGGCTTCAATATTGCCCAAGACGCCTATGGAGTCATTGATGGCCTTCCCCTTCCCGTGATGGAATTCCATCTGGCACCGCAGCGCAGCCGGGATTGGGATGCGCATGGAGCCACGTTTGGCTATTGTGCCTCGAAGAAAAAGACCTATTTCGGCTACCGATTGAACCTCGTACCCACGTCTGGTGGGGTGATTCTTGATGTTGAACGAACATCGGCCAATGCGGATGAGCGGGCGGAACCCAATCCATGAAATGCGAACGGTGGAAGATCGGCGAAACACACCTGAAACGATAGATACCCCGCTAACAGAGGTGGGTTGTCTACGTCAAACCATTGGAGGATTATGATTTGAAACGGTTTACGTACTAGCACAACACCCACGGTAGTAGTTATCCGTAGATGTGGCACTCAGCGGTCTAGATTACGAGAACCCGAGCTGTACCTTGATGATCCGTTCGACGGCTTGAAGATCGGACTTTGAGAGCTTTCCGATTTTATTGGTGAGCCGCTTCTTGCTGACAGTGGTGATCTGGTCTGCCATAGCTTTATGCTGCCGATCATTCAGGGTGATATAGGCTTCACTCGGATAGAGGCGCTCAACGCTGCTCGTGAGGGGAACGACTTGGACGCGATTCAGGAGGCGGTTTGCAATGTCGTTACTGACAATCACGGCTGGTCGCTCTTTTTGGATCTCACCACCAATCGACGGGTCAAAGTTCACCCACCAGACCTCACCGCGTTGCATGCACACTGTCTCCTAGTGTTCCCTCACTCCAGTCCAAGGCGTCCGCTTCGCGGGCTTCATCCGCAGCCATCGCGGCATATCCGGCCTCTAACGCGCTGATAATGACGTGTGGCCGCACTAACTCCTCGATAAAGTGACTGATTTTGCGTCGACCGATAATCGTATGGAGACCTTCGTAGACGTGTTCATCAAGCGTGATGGTCAACTTGCGCTGCATACGGCCCTCCTTGTTTCGCTCTTGCTACACGTATCGTATACGTATTGTAGAGGAAGGTTGGACGCTCTGCAAGGGGGAGAGAAGACATTGCGTGTGATGGTTCGGCATGGGCGTTTCGGGTTGAGGTGCCGCCCAACATTGCGTGCAGGTGACGCCGCTGGCGCGGCCCCTGACTTGGGCGCGATCGTTTGGCTTCGTGGCGTGCCGTCGGCTCGTGCCGGTCGGTGGAGGTCGCCAGCGGACGCCGCTGAAGGCTGGCGTTGGGCATTCATCCGCGCACGGCCACACCATCCGTGTGGATCGGTGGCGTGAGGAACGCCTGCTACGGAACACCCATAAAAGATGTACAGAAGGACAACGAAGAACCCGTCAGAAAGCCGAAAGAACAATGGAGGTGTAACATATGCACCGTGCTTCCGGTTGCTGTCTGTGCGACCACTGGTCGTCTGACATCTGAGGCGAACAGCGCGACGAAGATCCCGATAACGGCAAGCAATGCGAACGATGCCCTGCGCATAAACATAGGGATTTCCTCTTTCTCACATAATGAGGTGGGGATGGCACGTTGAGCGTATCACTAACGTATCCTCGCAAGAATCGGGGGCGTCAGGGCGTAGCCCACGATGCGCCGAGGTTGAGTTCTTGGGCGCGCTGCGTGATCAGATCGGCGAGCGACGGCAGTTCGTTGCGCCCCGTAAGGCGATTTTGGATGGACGCGTAGATGTTGACGCCAAGCTTCTTGGCCGTGGCGACCACGGTCAGCCCCACATCCTAGGCGCGCACCCCGCCCGCCGTGCGCGGCCCAAAGCGCACGTCGCGCCGACGCACGCGAGCACGGCTGCCCAACTCCGCCGCGTTGTTGTGAAGCGGAAGTTCGGGATGTGCCAGCACCTGGAGCAGTTCGGTGCGGTTCGCCCGCGTTTTCGCAATCCGGTCATCCAAGGCATCGTCGTCCGTGACCGTCGCAAAGAGCGTGTCGAAACGGGCTTCCAAGCGTCCCCGTTCGGTCGCGGTCGGCGCCTCCTGATAGACACGCAGTTCATGATAGGAGGCCCAATCGTCCTCCAGGAAGGTGCGCAGCGCCTCGTGATGGATGGCGACCCGGGGACGCAGCTTTTGTACTGCCGCCCATCATGCACCCAACACAGCGCATGGTCGGCGCAGATGCCGCCCAACTGGGGCGCATCGTCGCTGAGGAGCAGCTGCACCACGGATTCGTCCGTTGCCGCCCGATAGGCCGCGAGCGCAAGCGCCTCAACGATCCACTGGCGCTGGGTACGTCCCGCGTTGACGACGTGCGTGTCCAACTGCTGCGTCAGCGTTGCTTCGTCAAAAACGGTGTCGCGGGGCAGCAGGTCAAGGTTGCGGCGCACCCCCGCCGACAAACCGCGTTGGAACCGGATCGCCTCGGCCTCGGCATTCCACAGAAACGTCCGGGGGCGGTTAGTGCGGAGGCTGTCCAGGGTGGAAAGGCGGTCTTTCCCGGGGCGCGTGTGGGCAACGGTCGCCAGGGGTGTCGTGAGAATGTGGCACGGCTGGTCGTCGCCATTGACCCGCGTCGCGGTTTGGCGCACCCGACCGCGCGGCACTCGCCGTTGCTGAGGCGCGAGAACCTGGTGGTATACTACGAATCACGGTCGCCTCCTTGAGTACAGATTGGTTTTCACATTGAATCATGCCCAAGGTGGCGGTTTGTCAAGTGCGCTTCCTTGTTCCCCGCGAGATAGTTCCGGCCTCGAATAGTTCGAGAGATTCTTCAACAGTCTCCTCTTCTGGCAGAGGTATATCCAGTGCATTGAGAGGTGTTATATGCCTACACGATCCCGGTATGGGCTGGTTCGCGCTTGGCTGTCCATCGCAGCGCTGGGCCTCCTGTTATTGTTCGCCTCTGCTCTGGTCGCCTTTGGCCTGTGGAACACGCCACGGGCCTATGCCAGCCCGTTGGCCCAGGGTACACCAGCCTCTTCCATCGATCTTCAGTGGGGCGATGCGACGGGCGTGCTGTCGCTGACCGAGCAGAATAGCGGCGCGAATGGACAGCTTACCGTAAACATTCGCCAGGTAGGCGGAAACGCCTTTCTAGACCTCACACTGCCCAGCGGGGTCTTTTTTGCAGCTACCTCTACCTCTGCCGGGGTGAATCTGACCTATAGTGCTGGCACCCCCGAAGCCTCTAACGTCGCTACCATTGCGCTGAGTGGGGTGAGCATCACCATGCTGGGCATAGATCTTGGTAGCGGCAGCGGTAGCGCGATTACCTTTGATACGGTTAATCTCCCGGCCAAGATCGCAGCGATTGACATCAAGAGCGGCGGCGTGCTGACGACCACGCAGATGGCGGCCAGCCAGATCATCAGCGCCAACGTGGGCCTAATCACCACCGGTAGCCCCGGCATAGCGAATATAATTGTGCCCACGGTGCAACTGTCCGGCACCTACGGTGTCGGTGCCGCAGGCATGCCGTTGGGCACCCAGGTTTCCGTTATGGAGACGAATGCCTACACCGGCAGCATCTATCTCGCCAACCTCGGCGACCTGCGGATCGGCATTAGCAACACCAATGGCATCAGCAACACCAATCTGTATTCGGGGGTGCAGGTGCTGGCGCCCACCGGCAATCACGTCATTGACTTGCACGTCACCGGCGCGATCTCGATGCCCCTCATCTTCGACACCATCAAGGCCCCGGGCATGATCACCGTCACGGCTGACAAATTTGAAGGTGCCTGCATGATCGTCGGCACCAACCCCCCGGCGATCTGGTCACTGAATGGGCGTGTCTCGCTCACCACCACGGGCGACATCTTGCTCGGGAACTACCGGGACATTATGCGCTACTACAGCGACATCACCGGCAAGGGTCTGACGCTGGAGTCAACGAACGGGTCGATCATTGTTGACTTCGTCACCTATCTCACCTCTACGGGCGGGCCAATCAACATCAAGGCCAAAAACGCTGTTCGGGTGCTGAAGACGGGGGGCTACTCTGGCGCTACCTTCTTCACCTCTGGCGTCAGCCCCGTCAGCATCGAGGCACCCGAATTCGAGATGAACAGCGGCGGCGCAGTCGCCAGTTCCAGCGCGCCGATGACGATCACGACCGACATGGCCATTATCTCGGCCACGGTCAGGGCGCCCAACAATGTACTGTGGCTGCGCCCGCTTACGCCTGGCCGCTCCATTGATCTGGGTCTGGGGACGACCGCCAACGCGCTTGGCCTCAACACAACAGAGGTGGCGAACCTGGATGCGAGCGGTGGCACAGTACACATCGGTGGCCCCGACGCGGGCGCCATTGCGGTGACGGCGAGGATCGCCCGCGCTGGCACTGCTCGGCTGTGGCTCGATTCCGGCTCTACCATCACTGAAACGCAGGTCATCGTTTCCCCGTTCAGCTCGATCACTAACAATAATCTGCGCTTCAGTTCGCCCAACGCCACGCTCAACTACACCAATACGGCGGCAATGACGACGCAGGTTGATGGTTTGCTCAAGCTCGGTCGCACGGATGGACCGGCGCTCACGGGCGCGCTCGTCGTCGGCGACGGCAACGGTGTCCCTGGCTCAGCGCAGGTACAACTCTTGCAAACCACTCAGTTCAGCACGACCCCGGCGCTCACGGTCTACGGCGATGGCCTGTTCCAGCTAAATGGTAACCAGCAGCGTGTGGGCGCGCTTACGGGTGGGGTGCTTGCCGGGGGGGCGATCAGCACTACCGCCGGGATTGATCTGAGCGATGGTGTGCTGACCACCACCCACAGCACGAATGTACTCTTCACCGGCATGATTAGCGGCACGGGTCAACTGGTCAAGGATGGTCTCGGCACGCTGACGCTGAGCAACGACAACACCTTTGCGAACCTGGAGGTGCTTCAGGGCGAGGTGCGGATCACTGGCACGACGCCTACGACCGTCACCCTCCAGGCCGGTACCATCCTGGGCGGCACCGGCGCGGTCGGTCTGACGAATGCCCTCGGCGGCTCCATCCAGCCAGGGCTGAGTCCTGGCGTCTTCACTATGACCAAGCTTGTGATGGCTGCTGCGTCCGAGTTGCAGCTGGACCTCAGCGGGTTTACCGCTGGCGCTGAGTATGATCAACTGCGGGTCACAAGTGGCGTGACGCTGACGAGTCCGACGCTGACGATTAGCTCGACGCTGACCCAGACCGTGCCCGCTGGCTTCGTGTTCACCCTGATCGATAATCAGAGCAATCAGCCGCTCAACGGCATCTTCGCCGGTCTAGCCGAAGGGGCCACGGTTATCGTCGGTGGCACCCCGCTGACCTTGTCGTATGTCGGCGGTGACGGCAATGATCTGACCCTGAGCTCTGGCAGTCCCGCCTCCGCCCTGTCTGTGGGGAGGGACGGCACCGGCAGTGGCATGGTCACCAGCGTACCGACCGGCATTGCCTGCGGCCTCACCTGCACCGCTGTTTACACCTACGGCAGAGCGGTGACGCTGACAGCCACGCCTGATGTTGGCTCCACCTTCACGGGCTGGCAGGGTGCAGGCGGTGGTGTCACGACCTACACGCTGACCATAACCGATACCCAGGCAGTAACCGCCACCTTCACGCTCAATCAGTACACTATTGACGTGAGCGCCGACCCGACGGTGGGCGGTGGTGTGGTCGGTGGCGGGAACTTTGGCCATGGAGACACGGTCATCGTTACCGCGACGGCAAATGTCGGCTATCGCTTCGTCAACTGGAGCGAGGGCGGCACCGTGGTTGCAACCAACGGCGGCTACCGCTTCACGGCGACGGGCAACCGCACGCTGGTGTCCCACTTCACGCCGGTAACGGCGACGTATCACACCTTCCTGCCGATAGTCGTGATATCGGCAACGGCGACGTATCACATCTTCCTGCCGATAGTCTCAGGCACGGCGCTACCCAACCTCGCGGGCACGTAGGTCGCCACGGCAGACATTCGAACCTTCAGGTAAAGAAATTTACCTGAAGGTTGGGTGGTACGTTACCTGAAGGTTAGAACGGAGATATGCCGTAAAGCGGCTCTGGTTCGCACCTTCAGGTAGAGCGTTTTTACCCGAAGGTGCGAAAGCATTGTTCTGAGCGAAGAGGGCTATCCAGCTTTGATAGGCCGAAAGCCCAGTTCCAGCAAACTGATGCGCGAGCGGGGAATGGTTCAAGGATTTCGAGAAGCACGATTCCTGATTTACGGCTTCCTGATGCGATTCTTGTCACCTCACTCCGGTCACGTTTCTACCCTTCGCGTAAAATTTCTAACCTTCGGGTCAAATCCTTTCTACCTTTCGTGTGATGTACCACCGTTTTCTCCACCCGTCGTGTCCGTTCTTCCTGCTTGACGCCCGTGCTCCCATGAAGGCCCGCATGGCCCGTTTGTCGCGAATCCTTACCATACCTACCCCACATGCATTGGAGTGCGCGCTCCTCCCGCCGTCTGTCGCTCAGCGCAGGCGCAGGGTGGCTAGGTCGCCCCGGTGCAGCCACAGCGTGAGCCACAGCAGGGCCAGGCTAACGACGAGCAGCACGGGCGGCTGGAGGATGGCCCCGGTGACCAGGCCCGCGCCGATGAAGTAGAGGTGGAAGCTCAGCCCGACCGCGAGGCTGAGCCAGCCGTCGCCGCCTGGGCGCACGCTGGGCCGCAGGGCCAGCACCAGCGCCAGCGCGCCGCCCAGGAGCAGGGCCACCGCCGGCAGGTAGAGCCCCAGCGGGATGAGCGCGATGATCAGGCGGTTGCTCACCAGTACCACGGCCAGCCCGACCCCGAGAGCGCCCAGCGGGCCAAGCCAGCGGCTTGCCCATCCCGGCCCGTCGGCCAGCAGCCGGAGGCCCGCCGAGAAGGAGCTGACGACCCAGAACCAGGCCCAGAAGTTCGCGTAGGGCACCCCGAAGTAATTCAGCTCCAGGGCGACGCCCCAGCGCCACATCCCCAGACGAATGGCGACGGCGTCCATCGCCAGGTCGATGCTGAGCGCCAGGAGCCCATCGAGCACTGGCCGCGCCCAGGCGGGCAGGGTGGTGCAATCCGAGAAAAGGCGGCAGCTGTAGGTGATCACGCCCCAGCCGACGCCGATGGCGACCGGCACGGGGCCGAGCATCAGGGGGAAGTGGCCGTACTGGTAGGCGGCGAGCTGAAGGATGGTACCCAG
>CAIRDL010000447.1 GCA_903877345.1 uncultured Oscillochloris sp.
CTAGTACAGCTTTCTGGAAATGTGTACCGAGATATGGTACGCTCTCCTGAACGACAATGAGTGCCGCTCCGGTGGCGATGAACGATAAACTGTGATGGAGGATGCGATGGCTGGCCCACAACCCCAGGCGATCACCCTTTCTGCGCCGCAGCGAACGATTCTGGAGGAACTACAGCGACAACACTCCTGTCCGCAGACGCTGGCCGTGCGCGTACAGATCATCTTGGGTGCCGCCGCCGAGCAGCAAAATGTGCCGCTTGCTGCAGCGCTGGGCTGTACCCCCAAAACGGTGTGGAAGTGGCGGGCACGCTGGGCAGCAGCCGAATCCCAGCTCGCTGCTGCGGAAGCCGAGCCGCGCGCATTGCGCCAGGCGATTACTTGCGTGCTGGCAGATGCTCCACGTCCGGGTGCCCCCGATACCTTTACCGCCGAACAAATCGTCATGATTGTCAATCTCGCGTGCACATCACCCTCAACCGTGGATCGCCCGGTCACGACATGGACTCCGCGTGAATTGGCCGACGAAGCCGTGAAACAAGGCATTGTCACCCGTATTTCCCCCCAATCCGTCGCTCGTTTTTTAAAATCAGGCCGCGCTGCTCCCACATCTCAGTCGCTACTGGCTCAACGCCAAGACCAAAGCCGCTGATCCGGTCGTCTTTGCCGAGCAGGTGCGCACCATCTGTACGCTCTATGCCTATGTGATGCTGCTTGCCACCATGGGGGTACGGGTGATCAGTTGTGACGAAATGACCGGGGTTCAGGCGCTCGAACGGAGTGCGCCGACCCAGCCCATGCAGCCAGGGCAACCGGAACGGCGTGAGTTCGAATACATCCGCCATGGCACCCTGAGCCTGATGGCCAATTTCGAGATCGCCACGGGGCGGTGTATAGCCCCAAGCCTGGGGCCAACCCGTACGGAAGCCGATTTTGCGGCCCACATTGCCCAGACCATCGACACGGACCCCGAGGCAGTCTGGGTCTTTGTCACGGATCAGTTGAACACCCATCAGTCGGAAAGTCTGGTGCGTCTCGTGGCTGCACGCGATGGGCTGAGTGATGACCTCGGCGTCAAAGGGAAGTCCGGTATCCTCCAATCGCTGGACAGCCGGGCCGCATTTCTGAGCGATCCGACGCACCATATTCAGTTTGTGTATGTCCCAAAGCATACGTCCTGGCTCAATCAAGTCGAAATCTGGTTGGGTATCCTGGTGCGGCGGGTGATCAAGCGTGGCACCTTCACCTCGACGGACGACCTGCGGGCAAAGATCCTGGCCTTTATCGACTACTTCAACCGCACCGCCAAACCGTTTCGCTGGACCTACACTGGGCGGCCACTCATGGCATGAACTCGGTATGGACTTTCAGAAAGCTGTACTAGTAGCAACCCTGCCGCCGACAGCGGCCCAAATCCTCTGCCTTGACGACATTGGGCCGACGCTGGCGGCGCAGCCGGAGACGAACCCCGTAAGTGCGGTGCAACCCCACCACCTCGCCTACGTCATCTATACCTCCGGTTCGACAGGGCGGCCCAAAGGGGTCATGATTGTCCATCGCGGCCTCACCAACTATCTAAGTTGGGCGCTGGCGGCTTACCCCGTTGCTGATGGATGTGGCGCACCGGTTCAGTCCTCACTCAGCTTTGATGCCACGATTACGAGTCTGTGGACGCCGCTCTTGGCGGGAAAAAAGGTGGTACTGGTTCCCGAACACGGGGCGCTTGAGGCGCTGAGCGCGCTACTCCAGGCCGAGACCCCTTTCAGTTTGGTCAAGCTGACCCCCGCTCACCTCAAGGCGCTGTCCCTGCTACAGCCGCAGGGGACGGCACCCCACGGAACCCACGCCTTCATCATTGGCGGCGAGGCGCTGTTTGCACAGGATGTGGCCCTGTGGCGGCGCGCTGCCCCACAGATCCGCTTGGTCAATGAGTATGGGCCAACCGAGACGGTAGTCGGCTGCTGTGTTTACACGGTACCAGATGAAGCGCTTGAGAGCGGGACAATATCTATCGGGCGACCCATCGCCAATACCCAGCTGTATGTCCTTGACCCGCACCGCCAGCCGGTACCAATCGGCGTGGTGGGCGAACTCTACATTGGCGGTGATGGCGTGGCCCGTGGCTACCTCAATCGCCCTGAACTGACCGCCGAGAAGTTCATTGCTAACCCCTTTGGGCCGGGGCGGCTCTACCAGACGGGCGACCGCGTGCGCTGGCTGCCCGATGGGAACCTCGAATATCTAGGGCGGTTGGATGACCAAGTGAAGTTGCGCGGCTTTCGTATCGAGCTAGGTGAAATTGAAGCGGTGCTGGCGCACCACGCGGCGGTGCGTGCGGCTTTGGTGGTGCTTCGCGAGGAGCGACCGGGCGACAAACAGTTGGTCGCCTATGTGGTGGCGGCTGAGGGCAGCGCCCTAGCTAGTGATGAGATCCGGCTCTACCTGAAGCAGCGGTTGCCTGACTACATGGTACCCGCCGCCGTCGTCATGCTCGCTGCCCTGCCGCTAACGCCGAATGGGAAGGTGAACCGTAAGGCGCTGCCCGCCCCCGCTACCAGCCAGATCGCCCCGGAACGTGCCTATACCGCGCCGCGCACCCCCACCGAGACGCACCTAACGGCGCTCTACGCCGAGGTGTTGGGCGTTGCACGGGTCGGTATCCACGACGACTTCTTCGCGCTAGGCGGCCATTCGCTGCTCGCCATTCGCCTGATGCGCCAGATCCAACAACGGCTGGGACAGACAGTAGCGCTGGCAGCGCTGTATACCCACCACACGGTCGCCACGCTCGCCGCTGCACTGGCGACCGCGACTGATGACGCCGCGAGCCGCGTGCCCATCCCGGTCGAGGAGCC
>CAIRDL010000448.1 GCA_903877345.1 uncultured Oscillochloris sp.
AATCTTTTCCCCTACAGCGGTCGCGGCCCGCTCACGCAGCCCCTCAAGGTCGTCTTCGCCAAAACAGGTGCGCGCCTCTACGACGGCCACGCCGAGGGCCAAGTGATTACGACGCTCAAGGCACGCCCCGTGCGCGGGGTTATGAGCGATGCGATGCTCTGTTCTGAAAAAGAATTGGGCATTAGCGAGGAACACGACGGGATTCTGTTCCTTGAGGATACCGCGCCCATTGGTGTGCCGCTGTGCGAGTTTATGGGCGACGTGATCTTTGAATTGGAAATCACCCCGAATTATGCGCGGGCGCTCTCGATGGTTGGCGTCGCCCGCGAAGTGGCGGCTCTCACTGGCGCACAACTCACGCTGCCCAACCCCACGGTGGACGCCACCGGCCCAACCCTTGCCGGTCGCGCCCAGGTGACCATCGAGGCGCCCGAACTTTGCCCCCGTTTCACGCTGGGTTTGGCCGAAGGGGTGCAAATTGGCCCGTCCCCCCAATGGATGCAGCGCCGCCTGACCAACGCCGGCATGCGCCCAATCAACAATGTGGTGGACATCTCGAACTATGTCATGCTTGAATGGGGCCAGCCTACCCACGCTTTTGATTACACCAAAGTCGCCGACGGCCACCTCATCGTTCGTTTGGCCCGCCCCGGCGAACGCCTCGTTACGCTTGATGGGAAAGAGCGCGACTTGACCCCCGGCCCCGTTAGTGGTCTCGAACGGCCGCCGCTGCTCGTTTGCGATGCGACCAATCCACTTGCCGTCGCTGGCGTGATGGGCGGCGCTTCCAGTGAGGTGAGCGCGACGACGACAACGGTGCTGCTCGAAGCTGCCATTTGGGAACCCGTGCAGATCCGCAAGACGGCCCGTGGCTTGAAGTTGCCCAGCGAGGCGTCGCGTCGTTTCGAGCGCGGGGTGGATTACGAACTACCTTTGCTCGCCCTGCGTCGTTGTCTCGAGTTGATGCGCCAGTACGCCGGAGCGACGATTGCCCAAGGCTGGGTGGATAATTACCCGCGTCCCTGGCAGCCCATCACGCTCGACCTCGCACCTGCGGAGGTGACGCGCATCGTCGGTCTCCATCTCAGCGCGCCCGAACTCGCCGCCTTGCTGGAACGGCTCGGCTTTGCCTGCACCATCACGCCGCAGCGTGACGCCGTTGCGTCGGTGGTGCGCGTCACCGTGCCCTCCTTCCGCCTCGACGTAAGCATTTTGGCCGATCTTTGTGAAGAAGTGGCGCGGCTCTACGGCTACGCGCAAATCCCGGCGACCCGTCTGGCTGACGAACTGCCGTCCGCCGTCCAAGCGCCCGCCCTTGCGCTTGAACAGCGCGCCCGCGAAGTGCTGGTCGGTTGCGGCTTGACTGAACTGATCACCCATTCGTTGCTGGATATGGCTCTCGTCGCCGCCGTCGCGCCCAGTGAAGCTGAAGCCGCCCAGTATGTGAAACTCGCCAACCCAAACACCCCCGAGAAGACGTACATGCGCCGCTCGCTGCTGCCTTCCCTTGGGGCGGCTTTGACGCTGAACTTGCGTGAACGTGAGCGCGTGACGGCCTTTGAGTTGGGCCGAGTCTACCTAAAAGTGCCAGGCCAAGTGTTGCCCGATGAACCACGCCGCCTCGCCATTGGGTTGGCTGGCCCTCGTGACGCAGAGACGTGGACGGCAGCGCACCGCGAGCCGCTAGACTACTATGATCTCAAGGGTGTGATTGATCTGTTGGTGGCCCGCTTCAATCTTACCGAGCGGATCAGTTACGCGCCGCTAACCGACGACGAGCGGTTTCACCCTGGGCGTGCGGCGGCGTTGCTGTTGGAAGTGACGGAACCATTGGAAGCGGTGGCTCGCCCGGCGGAGCTTGGCGACGGCAGCAAGCCAAAAGTGGGCCGCACCCGCCAGCTCAGTCGGCGCATTGGCGTGCTTGGCGAATTGCACCCCAGCGTGCGTGAGCGCCTTGATGTAGGGACGGCGCGGGCGGTCGCTGCCGAGCTTGACCTTGACGCCCTGATTGAGGCGGCGCAAGCCCCGAGTTTCCAACCGCTGTCACGCTTTCCCGCCACGGTGCAAGATCTCTCCATCGTTGCGCCCGTTGCGGTGCCGGAAGCCCGCGTGGCTGCCCTGATTCGTCGCGGGGCGGGCGACCTGCTCGCCGCTTTGACCCTCTTCGATGTTTACACCGGGCCGCAAATCGGCGCAGACAAGCGTGGCCTCACCTACCACCTGACCTTTCGCGCCACCGACCGCACGCTTACCGACGAAGCGCTTGCCAAGGTGCGAAAGAAGATTGTCAGCGGCCTCGAACGGGAACTTGGGGCGACAATCCGGGGGTAGGGGGCAGGGCGGGGGGCGGGGGGCGGGTTTCAGATGCACCGCGTCCTGTTACGGCAAATCTGCAATCTGTAGGATGCTTTGCGCCTTTGCGTCAGATCACACGCTCGTGTGACGCAAAGGCGCAAAGCGTGCGCAGAGTCACGGCGTTCGCTACACCTTCTGTGCAGCAAAAACAGCTTCCACGCTGACCCGAAAGCCAGCAAGCAGCCGCGAAGTCGCCTGTTGACCACAACGGAAGACGCCGTGCTCGGCATAAGCTGCCCCAACGAGCACGAGCACCGTAATGGTTTCATCGAGCGGATTGACGATCCAGTACTCAGGAATCCCAGCCTCGGCATACTCCTTTGGCTTGAGCAGCGTATCCCGCTCAGGGTCATCAGGGCTGACCACCTCAACCACCAGATCTGCGCCGAGCCAATACGCCTCTTGATTACGGGCATCATGGGGGTCAAGCACAAGCAGCAGATCGGGTTCGCGCTGCTTGCCGGGGCGAATTTGCAGGCGCAGAGGGGCAAAGAGGACGAGACCATTGTGGGGTTGCAGAAAGGTATAGAGGGCCAGGAACAACCAACGCACGATCAGTTGGTGCGAACGAGTTGGCATAGCAAGAACCTCAAGCACGCCGTCGGCAAATTCGATGAACTGCTTGGTCTGGTTGGTGAGTTTGAGATACTGTTGCTCAGTCCACAGTCCTTGGAGCGAACTCAGATCAAGCTCGACGCTATCGGTGCGCCGAACGAGCTTGAGTTCGAGTGCGTGTTCGCCTATGCTCATGGGTACCTCCAGCCTTTGCCCTCAGACTAGCGCGAACTCAGTCTGCCATTGAAACCTGCCCCTTGCGGCTTTGCGTGAGACCGCTAAACTGTAAGGGAAGCGGATCTTTTTACCTGTTCCGTCGTGACCCGTAATGCGTGATCCGTGATCGCTCAGGGTGCGGCCTCGTCACGCATCACGCATCACGGGTCACACGACGACCGGGACATTTTAAATTTTCCGCATCCCTAAAACTGATTTGAACCATGCCTTAGCCGGATAGAGCCGCCTATAGCAATCCTACACAGGTTATGAAAAGGAGTCGAGCCTTTAGGCGGCCCTATCCGGCTGAAGCCTTGACTCCACGCAACAACCCCAATAGGATTGCTATA
>CAIRDL010000449.1 GCA_903877345.1 uncultured Oscillochloris sp.
GGGGCCGCTGGCGGCGGCGTGACCGGCGTGGGCACGTTGCTGAACAGCGGCAGGTCGTCGCCCGCAGGGAACATCGGCGTCACGGGTTGGGGTGGCTTTCGCTTCACGGTGGCTCCGAACTCGGCGTAAACGCCGTAGGTGCAATGCTCGTTCATCACCCCAAGGGTGATGACGACCGTAAATGCCAACCGCCCGGCAGCGGTGCCGAGCGGTTGAGCGGTGATCAGCGATGGTTACGGGGTATGGTCTGCCTACGCTCCACGAGCGGCGTGTGTGCGACCATTTTGCCCCGACGCAGGGCGTAGGCGAGCGCTCGCCGAGCGGCGATGCGGCTGGGGTCGGTCGTCCAGATGTCTGGGCCGGTTTCGAGCCACAGCGTCCATTCCTCCATCTGGGCTGGAGCAAGGAGCAGCGGCGGGCCGACCACGGCATGGCCTTGCTTGTTCTGCGTGGATCGCCAACGCACGCTGGGGTTGCCCTGCGGACAGGTGGCCTGCTGGGCCTCCCAGTACGTGGACTCCGACTCGTGCTGGGATCATTTTCGGGTTGCCCTGCGGACAGGTGGCCTGCTGGGCCTCCCAGTCAAGCACGAAACACGAGGCGGCAAAGCCTTCCTTCGCTTTGGCTTGCCATCCCGGTTCCGGTGTTGTCGGACCCACCAGATCAATCTGCGCCTGCTGGCTCTTCACCAACCGCTCGGCGGTGACATAGCCGGCATCCACCACATGCTCACCATGGACGACCTCCCGCGCATCCAACTGCGCCTGGATTGCCCCAGTCATGACGTGATCGGGGGTCGTGGACGGCGTGGTCTAGACGTCGGTGAGCAGATGCGGATGATCCGCGTCACAGGTTTCGGTCAGGTGTACCTTGTAGCCGACCCACTCGGTTTCGCGCTTCTTGCTGGAGCGCGCCTCGGGGTCATACGGCGAACGGATCAGCACCGGGGCCGGAGGCAAATCCTTCGCGCTACGCCAGCGCAGCGGGGCATCAGGGGCCACAGCATAGAACTGTTGCGTCCACACCTGGCGCAACACCTGCACCGCCGGAATCTCGCCCAGCCAAGCGGGAGCATGCGGGTCATCAAGGTGCGTACGCACCTCCCGTCCGTCCGTGCCAATCGGTGCCGCCAGTTCATACCGGGCCGCTTTACCTTTCGGTAAGCGGTACGCGTTCACGGCACGACGATAGCGGTCGTGCCACTGCGGGTGGCACCTAGCGGCAGCAGCGCCGGGTCAACCACGCAGTGCTGCGCACGGGTCACCGTCAGGGTCGCGTTTTTTGCCGCTTTGGGCCTGCCGCGCGGGGTGTGCGGCTGACGCTCCGCCTCCGAGGAGTGGTCGGTCGAGACCCTGGCGGAACCGGGGGCTTGATCGCCGGCCTGGGCGAGGCACCCTTGAGGCGTGCCAGCGCATCGCGTAGCTGCTGGATCTCGCTACGCTGGGCCGTGTTCTCGGCGACCAGCGCCTCAACGAGGTTCAGCAACGGGCCAATCAGCTGGCGGGTCGCCTGCTCAGGGAAGGCTTCCAGGTTGACGTCCGGGATCTGCATGCCGCAAGCCTACGGGAGATGGTTCAACACGTCACGTCACGAGCCGAGGTGACGTCTGCGTGCTGAGCGCCTGAAGGGCTGACACCTCTCGCTCGTGAACTGCCCTCAAGTGGTCGCCCAACGCTTTTGGAGAGGATACGTTTTTGCGGCGTAAGGCGATCAGTTGTACCCCGCAACCCCGCAAGCGTTCCGCGAGATCGGCGCTCACATAGCCTTTATCACCAAGAAACGTATGTCCAGGGTACAAGGGCAAGAGGTCTTCCGCCGCATCCCGCTCATCCGCATTGGCCGATGTTCGTTCAACATCAAGAATCACCCTACCAGACGTGGTTATAGCAATCCTACACAGGTTGTGAAAAGGAGTCGAGCCTTTAGGCGGCCCTATCCGGCTGAAGCCTTGACTCCACGCAACAACTCCAATAGGATTGCTATA
>CAIRDL010000450.1 GCA_903877345.1 uncultured Oscillochloris sp.
TCGTCGGGATGCTTAAGCATTTCCACGTCCCTAAACGGTAATCCAAACCCTGACCCCTGACCCCTGACCCCTAAAATCCCGGGGCGCGTGACGGTACCCCCGATTCTGTTCTCTGCCGCCATCTCTCTCTCCGCCGCAAGCGGAGGCCCCGCGTGGCGCGCCGGGCGTTACCCGGTCTACCTTTGGGGCTGCGGTACGAGCGTGCGGGGTGGTACAAACGCCGCGACTTGCGCCCCGGCTCCCACCGATAAGCCCGCCCCACGCACCTTGCTCCTCATCAGTCGGCGCAGTCGCCTGGCCGCCGCCATCGCTGGCGACGCCGGTCGGCTCTTACCCGACCCTTTCAGCCCTCACCTGTGCCCCGCAGGGCCATCGGCGGGTCTACTTTCTGTTGCCGTCTTGCGTCACGGGTAAGTTGCTTCGCCCGTGCCCCCGCTTACGGTTTCGCGGGGCGACCTTCCACCCGTTGCGGGTGGGCGAGGAGTCGGGAAGTTCCTCTAGGGCTGCAAACCCCAGCGGCGGCTTTGTCACGCGCCGGTGCGGCCATTATAACAGGCATGGGCGGTACAGCCGTTGCTCTGCTACGCTTTGGGCCGACGGGTGAGAAAGGGTCGCTCAGCACCCAGGAAGAACAGGTAGCTCAACCCAATAGTAAGCGGCACCGCCAGCACAACCAACCAAGCGAACGTGACCTGTGCCGAAAGGTTGAACGGCAACAGCAGATATTGCCAGAACAGCCTGAGCAGGGGAAAATGGATCAGGTAGATGCTATAGGCAAAGGTGCCAAGAAAAACGATCGGCTTCCACGAAAAACCAGCGTTTAACCACGTCCTCGGTCGGCTCGTTGCGATCAATAGGCAGGCGCTCCAGAGGCCCACCCCATAATCACTCACATAAGGCGGCACCAACTCACCGCCCCAGAGTGGCACCAAGCCGAGAACGATGATCGCCAGACTCAGCAGCACGACCAACGCTACCCAAGGTAGCTGGGTGTACAGTTTAGAGAAGACCCCCTGCGACGAATAGACGATCAGCGCCGCACCCATGCCCAGCGTGAAAAGGGTAAGGTACTGCGGCGAGACGCCGTGCGACGCCATGTTTACCCTTGTCTGGAGCAGAATCAGCGTGAGCAAAACCGACCCCACCAAGGTCAGCATGACCGTCTTGAGCACGCCCCAACGGGCGAAGAGCAAGACAAGCAGTGGGAAGAGGAAGTAGATCCGCCACTCGACGGCGATTGACCAGAACGGGCCATTGATCTGGGTTGCGGTGCTGGGAAACACATCGTGAATCAGCAAAAGGTGCGTGATGATGCCGTTAAGGTTGACAGCAAAGCTCTCATCATAATAACCTTCAGGCTGTTGACCCAAGCCGAGCCAGATGAGCACCAACGAAAGCAGCATCGCCAGGTAGTATGGGGGTAAGATCCGACGAGCGCGGCGTTTGAAAAAGGCGAGCGCCCCCCCAGGCAGCGTACCGCCAGCCTTGACTACCGGCAGCATCAAGCAAAAGCCTGAGATGACGATGAAGAGGCCTACCGCATCATGCCCAAAGACATAGAGCGGCAGCCCGGCCCAAAGCCAGGCATGATGCAGCACCACAAAAAGTGCGGCAGCGGCACGCAAGCCATCAAGGTAGCCGAAATGCTGACCCGCAGGCGAGCTCTGGGGGCGAGGGGGTTCCTTCTTCGTAGTAGGTGCCTCTTTTTCGGTTTGACGTTCGGGGCTATATCGCAAGCCCCCCCTCCCAACCTCCCCCCGTTGGGGGGAGGGTTGGGGAGGGGGGCTTGCGGATAGACCTATGGCTTCACAACCTGTGTAGGACTGCTATATAGCGGCGCACGACGAGCAATCTGCTTTAGGTAGTCTAGGGTACGACGCGCATTGATCTCAAGGTCGAAACGTTCCTCAGCTAACTGCCGTGATTGGATACCCAACGCATTACGTTGTGCTGCATTCGCCAAAACCATGTTGATCGCGTGGCCTAGCTCAGCAACATTGTTCGCCGGTACGATATACCCATTACGCCCTGGCTCAATAATATCGGCGGTACCCCCGACATCAGATGCAATCACTGGCAGACCGGCAGCCATCGCTTCAACCGTTGCGATGCCGAAGCACTCACCGAGACTGGGGAGTACAAACAGATCACTCTGCTGATACAGGCGCAGCAGTTCTTGGCTATTCGGCTGCATATTCTGGTAAATATGTAGGCCGGGGCGCGCCTCCACCGCCTCTCGCGTAACTACATGGAGTTCATACTGCGTCGAATCCTGGGTGCGGTACCACGCCAGCAGTTGTTCACCGCCCTTCCGACGAAAATCGCCGCCGACGAAAAGAATACGGAGCGCCTGGCCTTGGCGACTGGTTCGCGCATCCAACTGCGGTTGCCAATAGTGCAGGTTAACGCCCGGTGGATTAACCACAATCTTCGCGCTGGGCACGCCGTAATCGTTGATCAGCGATTGTTTCGCCCAATGCGACCATGCTTGAAGCAGCACGGCCGAGCGAACCTTGGAGCGGAAGAGCTGAAATTTCAAGGCTTCAATCGGCTTCGGATCACGCTTTGCGGTATATGACGCCATCTGGTCGAGTTGGCGTGGCGTCGAGTCAAGGTCAATCATCGTTGGGACACGCCGGAAAGCACGGCTGAAAAAGACCCCGACCGTCGCATTGGTGAAGATCGCATCGTAGGTGGCCTGTTTCAGGCCGCGATTCATCAGCACAGCACCCCGTAGAATACCGCTGAAGTAGGTTGGGATGAACGGAAGGAGGCGCTCGCGGATCTTCTCGATCGCCCCACCTTCTTGGTAATAGTACAGTTCGTGCCAATCCGCCCGAATCTCCGTGTCGTCGGTGGTAACCTTGCGCAGGTTGTGATAATTGGTTACATGACCTGCAATCTGATCCATCAGAAAGCCGATATGATAGCTCACCGACAATTCCTTTCACGACGGGAACAAGGAGGGAGCTTCCCCATCACCACTCAATCTTTCGTGCGGCTAAGGATTGCGTGGTAGCCAGCTTGGAGCCGTGCCAACTGATCGCCGTTGACCATCCCCTCATTTGGCGGGAGTTTGAACCCATACCAGAAGCCGCGTAGTCGAATGGTAGAGAAATGCACTTCTTCCAGCCCACGGCCACGCAGCACTTGGAAGAGTGCCCGGATGAAATTACGCGCCTCACGGGCGAGAAACCACCCGCCAGCTCGCAGATCCCCACGCCGGGTGAAACGACCGTAGTTCCCCCCATTCCCATAGTTGTAGCGCTTGTACAAGGCGTCCGCATCGGTATTCATGCGAAACCCATGTGTATGGACAACTTCGATTTCAGGACAGATTTTTACTTTTGCCCCGCTACGGAGAATACGGTGGCACAAGTCGGTGTCATCGGAAGCCCGCAGACGACTGCCAGGCCCACAGAACTCGTCGTAGCCGCCTACTTTATCGAAAAGACTGCGGCGCATACTAAAGTTCGCCCCAGAGACCGAGATCGCGATCTGATGGCGGGGCAGGTTGGGGTCAGCATCAAATGCGGGGGTAAAGCCTATGGACGGGTCGAAGGGCGGGGCGATCAAACGTCCCGCAATGAAGTCAAGGGCGGGGTCAGCCTGAAATGCCGCTGCAATCCGCTCAAGCCAATCGGGTCGCACCTCAACATCATCATCCGTGATTGCCACTACCTCGCCACGGCTTAACGCAATGCCCAAGTTGCGCGAACTCGCGGCACCGAAGCCCGGACGGCGGTTTTGGAGGTAGTGGAAGCGCGGGTCAGTGCTGAATGCATGGACAA
>CAIRDL010000451.1 GCA_903877345.1 uncultured Oscillochloris sp.
AGCAATCCTGTTGGGGTTGTTGCGTGGAGTCGAGGCTTTAGCCGGATAGGGCCGCCTAAAGGCTCGACTCCTTTTCATAACCTGTGTAGGATTGCTATGAGAAGCATGGGGCGAGCGTGCCGCAAGGGTGCCCGCAGCATCACGCAAGCGACCCCGCTATAATGGGCGCATGAACCTGTTGCGAACCCGTTTTGTGCGTTGCGCGCTGTCCCTCGTGTGCTGCCTGCTCGCCCTCGGTGCCTGTGCGCCACCACCACCACCGCAGCCCACCCCAACGGCCCCAATGCCGCCCACCACTGTGCCAACGGCAACCCTTGCGCCTACCGCCACCCCGCTGCCGCCAACGCCCACCCCCGCGCCGCTCGCGCTTACCCTTTGGGTTGCCGAAGCAGAGCCTGCGCTCACGACGGTGCGCGCCCTCGCCGCCACCTTCGCCGCCACCAGAGGCATCCCGCTCACTGTGGTCGCTCGCCCGCCCGACGCGCTACGCCTCAGCCTCGCCACCGCCGCACTGAACGGTGATCCGCTGCCCGACCTCCTCTGGGCTGATGGCGAAACGCTCGCCGGACTGCTGACCGACGAGCGCCTCCAGCCCATTAGCGCGGCGAACTTCCCCGCCGATGCGTTGCCCGCCTTACGCACCGCAGCCACGGCGGATGGCAAGCTGTGGGGTTTGCCCGTGGCGGCAAGCGGTGCGCTGCTGCTGTACTACAACCGTGCGCTGATTACCACCGTGCCCACGACAAGCGACGAACTGATCGTGCGCGCCCGTGCCGCCACTACGCCCGAGGTCGCAGGCTTAGTTATGGCCTGGGACGAAGTGCGCTGGGTGCTGCCGTGGCTCTACGCTTTCGGGGGTGCGCCGACCAGCACCGATGGACAGACGATTACCCTTGACACGCCCGCGATGACCGCGACGCTGAACTTGCTGCGGGAGCTATACACGGCAGCCCCGCACGACGGCGCTGGCTACACCCGTGGGCAGCGTCTCTTCACGCAGGGCTACGCGGCCCTGTCCGTAGACGGCGATTGGTCGCTCGCGCCCTACCGTGCGGTCAGCGCCACGCTAGACTTGGGGATCGCACCGCTGCCAGTCGTACCGGCAACGGGGCGCATGGCCGCGCCGACGCTCAACGGCACCTACCTGATGCTGAGCCGCGCCTTGACGGGCAAACCTCTGGCGGAAGGACTGGCCTTCGGCGCTTTTCTCGCCGAACCGGCGCAGCAGGCCCGGCTAGCCACCGAGCTTGGGCGTTTACCGGCGACCCGCAGCGCCCTCGTCGCCCCCGGTAGCCCGTGGGCCACTGATCCAGCCTTGGCGGCAGCAGCAACCTCCGCCGCTGAAGCTCCGGGTCTACCGCCGACCGTCGCGGTGCGTTGTGCGCTCGACGGGATTGACCTTTGGCTGCCCAGTCTGCTCAAAGGCAGCCTTGCTCCCGCCAAAGTCCCCGCCACGATGCAACGCGAAGCCGAGGCGTGTCTTGCGCGCAGTTCGTGACAGCCTCTTCGACCGAGCTTTACCGTTTAGCGATCTGACGCAAAGCCGCAAAGCCGCAAAGCGTATGAGGCAGGTTCAGCTTTACCATTTGGGCGGATGCACCGCGTTATGTCACGGCAAATCTGCAACCTGCAACCTGCAACCTGGAGGGTGCCATGAAATGTCCCTCATGCGGCGCTGATTTACCTGCCGAGGCCCAATTCTGCATCGAGTGTGGCACGAACCTCGGGTCAGTCGCCAACACCGGGGCGACCGTGTACCTGCCCCGCGCCGCCAAAACCGCTGTGCCTTGTCGGGCCTGTGGCACGGCCAACGCCGATTTTGCTGTCTTCTGTGTGTATTGCGGCCGCCGCCTGGATGATCCAGTGCCACAGTCCGCGCCGCCACCTTTGCAGTACCCGACCCTACCACGCCTACGCCTAGCCCCGTCGCGTCAACAGCAGCACAACCCCAAAAGTGTCATCGGCGCACTTTTTCTGATCGGCATCGGCGGCCTGTTCCTGCTCAAGCTCCCCTTTTGGCCCGGCATCCTCTTCCTCGTCGGGGCAACGCTCTTCATCAGCGAAAGCTTGCGCGGACGTTCCTTCAACGGCCTAAACAGCCTGCTCTGGCTCTGTGGCCTTGGGCTACTCATCGCCCTGCCAAACCTTTGGTGCTCGAACGTGCTGCTCCTCATCGGGCTAAGTGTGCTGTTCGACATAGTGCGGCGCAGGGCGGGGCGACCCTAAGGCAACGGTGTGTCGCCACGTATGTAGTACTAAAAGCTAGAAAGACAACCCCCATGCACGAAGAAACCCTTGTCCGTGCGCCGCTTGACACGAAGGAAGCCCAGTTGCGGGCGAGCCTCGCGGCGATGGGCGGCGTAGTCGTTGGACTGTCGGGCGGGGTAGACAGTGTGTTGCTGGCTTGGGTGGCCCACGAGGTCTTGGGTGCCCGCGCCCTCGCCGTCATCGCCAACTCGCCCGCCCTGCCGCAGCGCGAACTGCAGGCAGCGGAGGCGTTGGCCCGGCGGTTGGCAATCCCGCATCTGGTGCTGGCAACCACCGAGGTGGTTGATCCACGTTACGCCGCCAATCCAACCAATCGCTGTTATTTTTGTAAAAGTGAACTGTTTGCCCGCCTACGCACCATCGCCGCCGAACGCGGGCTGGCCTGGGTCGCCTACGGCGAGAATTACGACGACCTAGACGACCACCGCCCAGGCGTGCAGGCAGCAATTGAATATGGCGTGCGCGCCCCACTTAAAGAGGCCACACTCACCAAGGCGGACATTCGGGCGCTGGCACGGCGGTACGACCTGCCGGTGTGGGCAAAGCCCGCCTTCGCCTGCCTCGCCTCGCGATTCCCCTACGGCACGCCGATTACGCCTGCGAATTTAGCCCAAGTTGAAGCCGCCGAAGCCGTCCTCGCGGCCCTTGGGTTGCAACAGTACCGCGTGCGCTACCACGGCGACTTGGCCCGCATCGAGGTTCCGCCCACCGAGATGGAAGCCTTAATCGCGTGTGCCGCCGAAGTGGTGCAGCGTATCCGCACAACGGCGGGCTTCCAACACATCACCCTCGACCTCGCAGGGTACCGGCGCGGCAGCCTGAACGAAGCTGTAGAGCTGAACATCCCGCTTGCGCCGCGTCAGTCGTAGGTTGTCTAGCGCAGCGCAGTGCGTTCCCTTGGGGATGGTATAATCCGCGCTATCTGGAACAAGAATCATTCAGCCGCAACGATGTTCACCCACGCAGCCCTTGCCACCCTGCCTCATCAGTACATGGTTGGCCCCATCTGCATTACGCCGAATATCACGCTAGCCCCAATGGCAGGTGTGACCGACCGCATCTTCCGCCGCATGATGCTGCAGCTAGGCGGGTGCGGCCTCGTCTGTACCGAGATGACCAACGCGGCGAGTGTCAGCCCGAAGGCGCTCAAGCGCCACCGGCTGCTCGATTTCTACCCCGAAGAGCGCCCGCTTACGATGCAACTTTCAGGCAATGAGCCTGATCTGGTTGCCGCAGCGGCCCGTGTCGTGGAACATCTCGGTGCCGACATCCTCGATCTCAACTGCGGCTGTCCCTCGCCCAAGATTACCGGCGGCGGCCACGGTGCCGCGCTGTTGCGCGATTTACCCAAAATGGGTCGCATGCTCAGGGCGGTTAAGGCTGCGGTACAAATTCCCGTCACGCTCAAGTTTCGTGCCGGTTGGGACGAGCAGAGCCTCAATTTTCTCGACACCGCCAAGCTTGCCGAAGACGCAGGCATCGCCGCCCTCGTCTTGCACCCCCGCACCCGCGAGCAGGCGTATCGCGGTACTGCCGACTGGAGTCGTGTCGCGGCGGTGAAACAGGCCGTCAGCATCCCCGTCATTGGCAACGGTGATGTAAAAACGGCGGAAGAGGCGCTGGTGCGTTTGCGTGATAGCGGGGCTGACGGCGTGATGATTGGCCGGGGTGCCCTGGCGAATCCCTGGATTTTCCTCCAGATCGCCCAACTCCGCCGTGGCGAACCGCTCTTTGAGCCTACGCCCGCCGCTAAACGAGACTTTCTGCTGCACTTTATGGCGCTGTACGCCGCAGAACTGCCGGATCGCTTGGCGCTCAATAAACTCAAACAACTCATCGGCCAATTTATCGTCGCGCTGCCCGGCGCGACCCACCTGCGGGTCGCCGTTCACACGGCGTCGTCCCTCGCCCAAGCCGGTGACGCCATTGAGACCTATTTTGCGCCGTTTGTCGCCGCCGTTGTCGTGTAAGCGCGCTGATGGCCCGTCGGCTCGGCTTGCACCTGATCTCCACGTCCCGGCGCTCCTCCACGAGGACGGCCAAGTTTACGCGACCTGCGCCGACTGGTCTTTCTCAAAGCCGATCAGTATCAGTGGCGCTTCGTAGGGGATGCCCTGCCACGGGCAGGAATGGGAAGACGGGTTTGCCGGTTCAATTGCTTGCATAGTGGTTGAAAAAGTGACATGCACGAAAAAAGTCTTTACCTTCGACCTGATGGAAGGTCTTTCCCGTGGCGTGCGGCCAAACATGCGGCGTACAAGGCTTCGTAACACGGAATCAGCGCGGTGCTGGTGAAACGGGTTAGCGCCGCTGCCCGTGCCCCCGCACCCAAACGGGCGCGCTCGGCAGGATCAGCCAACAGGCTCGCTAAGCGGGCCGCGAAGGTGCGCGGCGTGCGTGCAAAAGCCCCCGTCACACCGTCGCGGAGTATGTCGGGGGTGCCGCCCGTCGGCATAGCGAGGATGGGTGCGCCGAGACAGGCAGCTTCAAGTAACACGCGGCTCAGTGGTTCGCCCCAAGCTGAGGGAAAGAGCAACAGGGCGCAGCGCGCCATTAGGCGCAACGTCTCGTCGTGGCTGGCCCAAGCCAGGAAGCGCACCCGCACCCCCAGGGCCTCCAATTCACTCGCGAGCTGCCCACGTAAAGCCCCGTCACCTGCAATGATGAGCGTGAACAGGGGCAAGCCGTGCGAATGTGTTTCACCCAAAGCGCGGAAAATCGGCACCAACAACCCCGCCCCTTTGTTCGGCTCTAACTTCCCGGCAAAAAGCACCAAGGCTCCTTCCCAGGTGGTAGTTGGCGGCGTGGTGGCAAGGGCGTCGTTGGCGGCAAGATCAACCATGTGGGCGAGAATGTGGAGCCGTGCGGCGGGGACGAGGTCGCGCAGGCCGTCGGCGATGTAATGACTGCACGCGATCACCGCATCGGCACGGGCCAAAGCGGCGGCGCGGCGTTTGAGGTGGGCGAGCAGATACGGGAGGCTCGGCAGGGCGAGGCTGCCGCGCCACGGGCCGAGCCGCGCCACGAGGTCGGTGGCGAGACCGGGCCAACCGGGGCGACGGTAAGGCAGGCGGTCGGCGTGCAGACCCGTGGCGAAATAATCCCACGGCCAGTGGTCGCGCACCGTGATGACCACCGGCACATTGAGGGTGCGGCCTGCGCTGATGGCAGCCGGGGCGGTTTGCACATGTTGGGCGTGGATAAGATCGAGCGGCGGGCCGTCGTGCGCGGCGGCGATCAGCGCCTGGGCCAAGTGCGGCCACAGGCGTTCGTGGCGAAAATAGTTCTGAACAATGGGGATACGCGGCGCGGTGTAGCCGACGCGCAGCGCCGGGACGCCCAGGGCGTCGTAGGGCGTGACGCCGCGCACGCCACGGCGGGGGACGACGGCGGTCACGTGGTGGCCCCGCGCCAAGAGAGCGCAAGCGAGGGCGTGACTACTCCACGCGGTGCCGCCTTGGCCGTCGGGCGGGAAAACGTCGCTCGGGAGAAGAATCCGCATTGGCGGAGTATAGCGCAAGAAACGGGACTGAACGGCTAGCGGGTGGATGCGGGCATGCCGTTCTACCTCTGGTATACTGGCGGGCTGCCACAAGGGAGAGGTTTGGTATGTTGCATGATGAGGGTGCCGCCAACGAACAACCGGAAGCGCCAGTTTTACCGGCACCGCGCCCCGTACCCAGTCTTGTACAACTGGTCGAGAGTCTACTTTTTGTCGCGAGTGAACCAGTGCGCGTCGTCCAACTCGCCAGGGTCATCGAGGTACCCAGCGCTGCCGTCGAGGCGGCCCTCGCCGAGCTGACCAGTGCCTGCCGTGAGCGCGGCGTGCGCGTCCAGCGCCACGGCGATTTGGTGCAGCTCGTCAGTGCCCCAGAGGCCGCCCAGACGGTCGGGCGCTTTCTGGGTGTGCAAGCGAGCGGGCGGCTCTCGAGTGCCGCCTTGGAGGTGTTGGCGATTATCGCGTATCGCCAGCCCCTCACCAGAGCCGAGATTGACGCCATTCGTGGTGTTGACAGCAGTGGCGTCTTGCGCGCCCTCCTCGCCCGCACCCTCGTCACCGAAGTTGGACGCCGCATGAGCGCGGGTCGCCCCATGCTCTACGCAACCACGCCCTCTTTTCTGCAACAGTTTGGCCTCACTACGCTGAGCGAACTGCCCGCCCTTGAACTTCCTCACCCGGGAGCGTAAGGATCGGCGGTTCCTCCACAAGTTATCCACAAAAAAGTCCAAGTTATCCACAATGGGAATGTAAACTATTTCGGTGCTATTTACCCACTTCTGATGCACTCTGTTGCTATGAAAAGTCTTGACACAGCGGAAAGTTATCCACATTTTGGCCGCATCTGACGCAAAGCCGCAAAGGCGCAAAGCCACAAGGAGCATGGTGGAGTGGTCGTAGGGTTCAAGGGTACCGCCAAGCAAAAGGGTAGCGCTGGGGTAGCGGTTGTGCCTTGAAATGCGGGGAAGGATCGAGTATGATCGGCGGCGCATCAGCCGTCTTTTACCATTTAAGCCAACGCGCTGCCTTCGGGTGCGGCAAAGCTACAATCTAAAATCTAGATTCTCAAATCTACCTAGGGAAGCGGATCTTTTTAATTATCCCGCCGTGACTCGTGATGCGTGACTCGTGATGCGTGATCCGTGATCCGTGATCGCTC
>CAIRDL010000452.1 GCA_903877345.1 uncultured Oscillochloris sp.
CGTCATCGCTCCGTGTGAAGGCACGAACAGATCCGCGCCGATGAAGCCGAACGCCACGAGCAGGCCCACGACCGCCAACCAGTTCACCGGCAAGGCACTCAGGCCAACGATGGCGGCGATCAGGAGCACCACGCCTATCCCCGCCAGCACGCCCACCGTAGGGCTGATGAACTCGGCATAAACGGCAAGCCCCGCCAACACCAATAGCAAGAAAGCGACCGTAGGGTTCGCCAGGGTCAGCAGAAGCAGTTCGGGCAGCGTTGGTGCAATGGGCTGGGGCGTGCGTCCGAGGGTGCTAAGCGTAACCGTCACGCCATTCGCCAGAGTGACGGTGCGTCCTTCGAGGAGTGTTAGCAGTTCTTGCGGGTCACGGGCGACACAATCAACGGCGGGCGGCGTGAGCGCGTTGGCCTGAGCATTGTTCAGCACCATCCCCTGACGAAGCGCCTGCTCAACCCAAGTGGCATTGCGATGCTGCGCCTGGTTCCAAGTCTCGAGTTGGGTGATCGCCTCGGCCCGGAGCAACTCGCGGGTGGCCTCACTCACGGTTGGGTCAGGCTCGATCAAAGGTGTGGGCAGGCCAAAACTGGTTGTGGGAGCCATTGCGGCGATCTGGGCCGCCGACAAGAGCCACAAGCCCGCCGCACCACTCTGCGTACCCGCCGGGGCAACATAGACGACTACCGGAACGGTTGCGGCAGCCACGGCGACCGCCAACGCACGCACTTCATGCAGCACCGCGCCGGTCGCACCCAAGCGTATCACCAGCACGGTCGCCCCGGAAGCCTCTGCTTCGTGCAAGGCGCGCTGTACGTAGCCAACGCTGTAGCGGCTGACCACCCCGTCGAGTTCAAGGGTGTAGATGGGATTGGGAGTTTGGGCGACGGTCGGGGCGGTCTGAAGGCCCGCCAGCACCAACAGCAGCAGGCAGAAACGCAACCACGCCCAACGGTCAAACTTCCATTGGCGAGCGGTGTGTTGCATACGCCTCATCATACTGCGTTGGCACCAATGGGGCAACCGGGCCGCGTGGGTTGGCAGGGCCATCACATCATATGACTTCGTGGATACTATTTTCGCCCGATACTGTGTAAAATTATCCGGGTACGTTGAAACTTCATTCGGTTTCAGCTATACTGTTCGCATCTGCCCGTGTCGGTACGCTTGAGGATGCATGGAACAACCGCCGTCCGATTTCGATGGAGCCTGGAAGTACGCCCTGAGCCAGTACTTCGCACCGTTCCTGGAACTCTTCTTTCCCACCGCCCACGCCGCGATTGACTGGGCGCAGCCAGTCGTCTTCCGTGACACCGAACTCCAACAGATCGCCCCAGAAGAGCAACAGGGCAAACAGCGCGTAGACAGCCTCGTGCAGGTCACGCGCCACGACGGCACGCCCGCCTGGGTCGTCATTCATGTGGAAGTACAAAGCCAGCATGATGCGGGCTTTGCCGAGCGGATGTACCGCTACCACGCCCGGCTCTACGACCGCGACCGTCTGCCGGTGGTGAGTCTGGCGGTGCTTGGGGATGAGGAGCCGACGTGGTGCCCCGACCATTTTGGCTATGCCCTGTGGGGCTGCGAACTGGCCTTGCGCTTCCCGACCATCAAACTATTGCACCTCGACCCGGCGGTGCTTGTGCAGACCCGCAACCCGTTTGCGACGCTCACGCTGTTGCATCGGGACGCCCAAGAGACGCGGGGCCAGCCGCAAGAACGCATCGCACGGAAAGTGCTACGCTACCGGGCCTTGTTGCGTCAAGGCTACACCGCGAACGAGGTACGGGCGCTGTTGCGGCTGATGGAACACCTCCTGCGGCTCGACCCGGCATCGGCGCGGGTGGCGCGTGACGCACTCCAGCAAGTAGAAACAGAGGAACTAGGGATGGAACGGTTTGTCACCAGCTTTGAGGAAATTGGGCGCGAGGAAGGCTTGGCGGAGGGACTTGTGGCAGGCCAGGCGAAAGGCCGCACGGAGGGGCAGCGTGCTCTCGTACTTCGCCTGCTTACCCGCAAGGTTGGCCCCCTAACCCCGGAACTACAGGCTCGTATCACCGCCCTTGACCCCGAAGCGCTGCTCACTTTGAGCGAGGCGCTGCTCGACTTCACCAGCATGGCCGATCTCATCGCTTGGTTGACGGAACAGGGGTCTTTGCTATGAGCCGTATCGCCGCGACCTTCACCCGCCTGCGGGCGGCAGGCCAAGTGGCCCTGATGCCCTATCTGACCGTCGGTTTTCCCGAACGCGACAGCGCCCTAACCCTGGTGCCTGCAATGGCGGCGGCAGGCGCAAGCCTGTTCGAGTTGGGTGTGCCCTTCTCTGACCCCCTTGCCGACGGGGCGACCATCCAACGGGCAACGCAGGTGGCCCTCACCCACGGGATCACGCTCGCCGATTGTCTTGCCACCGTCGCCGCTCTGCGCGAACGTGCAGTAACTGCCCCGCTGCTCTTGATGGGCTATTACAACCCGTTGTTGCGCTATGGCGTCGAACGGGCTTGCCGCGAATTGGCCGCTGCCGGCGGCGACGGTTGGATTGTCCCCGATCTGCCCCCCGAAGAGGCGGGCGAACTGCGGGCGGCGACGCTGGCGCACGGTCTTGATCTGATCATGTTCGTCGCGCCAACAACGCCCGAGGCGCGCATCGCGGAGCTTGCCCGCACCGCCAGTGGCTTCATTTACGTGGTCGCCCTGACCGGGGTGACGGGCGCTCGTCAGAGTATGGCCGCGAATTTGGGCGAGGTGCTGGCTCGCGTGCGGCGCTACACCGACTTGCCCTTGGTGGTCGGTTTCGGCATTAGTCGGCCCGAACATGTCGCGGAGGTGGCGCGTTTAGCCGACGGGGCTATCGTGGGCAGTGCCTTGATCGCCCACCTTGAGGGTCTCGCCCCGGATCTGGCCGCTCCGGGCGTGGCTGCGTTCGTGCGGGCGTTGCTCGGTAACTAAGCGTCCGTAACTGGTGTTACTATTCTGGGCGCAAGGTTGGGCGCAACGAGTCAACCGAACGCAAGGTTCGCCAACAGGCTGCTCAACGAGGAGGTTTTCATGGAGGCGAAAGCATACGTGTTGATCGAGGCTGAGTCTGGGCGTGTGGCCGAGGTACTGGTAGCCCTGCGGGCCATCCCAGGGATGAGCGCAGCCGACGCTGTCACTGGCCCCTACGACATTATTGCGATTGTCCAGACGCCTGATCCCCGCAATATTGGCCGCTTGGTGATGAATGAGATCCAGGCGGTTGAGGGGATTAAACGCACTGTTACCTGTATTGCTATCGGCTAGACCCGCCTACGTGTTGGCAGAAAGGGAGCAGCTATGGCCTCGGCTACGAAGGGTATGGAGGGAATTGTCGCGGCGCAGACGGCCATCAGCTACATTGACGGGATGAATGGGCGGCTGTTTTATCGAGGCCTTGACATTAACGAGTTGGCCGAACGATCTAATTTCGAGGAGACGACGGCCCTGTTGTGGTATGGAAAGTTGCCGACGCAGAAGCAGACCGAGAGCTTTCGGCGCAAGATGAGCGAGAACCGGCTGGTGCCGAATGAGATCATCGCGCTGTTGCTGCTGCTGCCGAAGCAGGCGACCCCGATGGGCGTGCTGCGTACCGCCGTCTCCGCGCTGGCCTCTTTTGACCCCGCGACCGGCGATAATTCGCTTGAGGCGAACGTCAATAAGTCCATCCGCCTGACGGCGGCGCTGCCGACGATTGTGGCCGCTTGGGAACGGATTCGCAAGGGACTCTGGCCGGTGACGCCAAGCACACACCTCGATCACGCCGCCAATTTCCTCTACATGCTCACCGGCAAAGAGCCGGATCCGGTGGCTGCACGGGTGCTGGATCAGTGTTTCATCTTGCACGCTGACCACGGGCTAAACGCCAGTACCTTCGCGGCCCGCATTACCGCCTCGACCCTCTCCAACCTCCACAGTTCGATCACCTCGGCGATTGGAACGCTCAAAGGCCCGTTGCACGGTGGGGCCAATGAGCAGGTGATGCGGATGCTGCTTGAGATTGGCGATGTGGACCGCGTAGACCAGTTCATGCGCGGCGCGTTTGCTGCGAAGAAGAAGGTCATGGGGTTCGGCCACCGGGTCTACAAGGCTGATGACCCACGGGCGCTCTGGCTCCAACGCTTGGCCGCCCAGTTGGCCGAGCTTAGTGGCAACCAGCGCTGGTATCAGATCAGCGAACGCATCCGCACGCTGGTGCAGGCCGAAAAGCCCCTGCCGGTCAATGTTGATTTCTACTCGGCGTCGGTCTACTACACGCTGGATATTCCGATTGACCTTTTTACGCCCATTTTCGCCATTAGTCGCGTGGCCGGCTGGACGGCTCACGTCTACGAGCAGTACTCCGACAATCGCCTCATTCGCCCTGAGTCGGAGTATATTGGCCCGTTGGATGTGCCGTATACCGATCTGAATAGCCGCGTGTAGCTGTTCTGATGCGTGAGGCGTGATGCGGACTGCACCCGGATCGATCACGCCTCACACCTCACGCCTGTTTTTGTCAACAGGATCGAGTGCCACTTGATCGGGGAAAAGGGAGTTCCTCAGGACTGCCGATCCAGGGGCACCCGCATGCGGAGCGACGCTAGAAGCCGCATCTACGAACCACCGCACCAACCCCAGCCTGCGGTATCATAGGGCCATGCGTAACCCCCTCAATGCCCTCGCCATTGTGACGGGCAAGACGACCGGCCTCCTCGCCCGTTGGCTCCACCTCGGCGGCGGCACCACCCTCCCTGGCAGGTTGGCCCGCCGCCTTGCCCCCGGCATTTTGTACGATCTAAGCGCCGCCTTGCCCCACGGCACGGTGCTGCTGTCAGGCACAAATGGCAAGACCACCACCAGTCGTATGCTTGCCGAGAGTCTTCAGGCTGCAGGCGAGCGGGTGCTGCACAATCGGGCCGGGGCTAATCTGATCCAGGGGCTGACCGCGACAGCGTTGGCCGACACCGATTGGCGTGGGCAGCCACAGGCGACCATCGGCCTTTTCGAGACTGACGAGGCCGCATTGCCCCAAGCACTTGCCGAAACCAGCCCGCGTCTGGTGCTTATTCATAATCTTTTTCGCGATCAGCTTGACCGCTATGGTGAGGTGGACACGTTGGCAAGGGCTTGGCGCATCGCGCTGGCGACGCTACCGTCCAGCGCGACAGTGGTGCTGAACGCCGACGACCCGGCGGTGGCTGACTTGGGTCGAAACTTGGCCGCGCAGGTGTCCTACTATGGCATGGATGACGGACGACACGCGGTTGGTGCAGGCGCGCACATCGCCGACTCGCAGTTCTGTCGGCGCTGCGGCGAGCGTTATCACTACACGCTCGCCTTTTACGCCCACATCGGGCACTACATCTGCCCAAAGTGCGGCCATCACCGCCCCACGCCCCACGTGAGTTTGGCCCGTCTCGAACTGCACGGCACTGATGGCAGTCAACTTTACTTGCGCTACCCCGGTGGTGCCCTGGCGGTAGATCTGCCGCTGCCGGGGCTTTACAATGCGGCCAACGCCCTCGCCGCCCTTGCCGCCGCACTGGCCCTTGGTGTGGCACCAACCCACATCCGCAACACCCTCGAACGCTTCAGCGCCGCCTTTGGGCGCATCGAGCGCGTGACGGCTGGCCCCAACGGCCCGCCACTGCTGATCGCCCTGATCAAAAACCCCGTCGGCGCAACCGAAACGGTACGCATGTTGACCACCGGCACAGCGGAACACGCGGCGAACCTGCATGTGCTGATCGCCATTAACGACCGCTTCGCCGATGGCACCGATGTGTCGTGGCTGTGGGACGCCGAGTTCGAGGCGCTTGCCACCAAGGTCGCCGCCGTGACCGTCAGTGGTACCCGCGCCGCCGATATGGCCGTGCGCCTTAAATACGCCGCCGTACCCGAAGCGCGAATCATGGTTGAGCCGGACATGAGGGCAGC
>CAIRDL010000453.1 GCA_903877345.1 uncultured Oscillochloris sp.
GGCAGTGCCCTCGCTGGCTTCGACAAGCTCAGCCAACGAGGACGCTGCGGGCGAGCACGCTGCCTGAGCTTGTCGAAGCCAGCACCCAGTTTCCAGTTCGTCGCGTAGTCTGCCCTAGTAAACTGTCAATCTACAATCTACAATCCCTACGGGTGAGTTCAGGACTCGATTCCTACCCCGCCCCTCTACCGACACTTTACGGGAAGTGCTAGAATAGCGGCGCAGACCAGCGGCGCGATCCATAGCCCACCACTTCTGTTCACCACCGCTTGGTGCGCTTGACCTGGAACCTTGCCCCTGAAGCCTTGTCTAAGGAGTGTGAGATGGCCCTGCGCCGGCAAACCCTTCTCCTGCTGTCAGCCTTGGTACTGTGCTTGGTGCCGTTGGCGCTCGTGCCGCGTCAGGTGGCGGCGGCACCGACCTACTTCTACGTTGACACGACGGCTGACAACGCGACGGCGGGCGGCTGCTCGGTTGGGGCCAACGGTGACTGTAGTCTGCGTCAAGCCATCACTGCCGCCAACAACCATCAGCCCGCCACCGACACGAAGGTGATCAGCTTCGATTATTACACCAATGGGACGATCACGACCACTGGGGCTATCTTCGTACTTGACAGTCTGAAGGCTCCGCTCCCGGCGGTTGCGGTGAGTAATGTCCAAATCATCGCCACTACCTACTACGGCTTCCCCCTCATCCAAATTAACGGGAACGGTCAACCTGTCGGCTTCCAACTGGCAGGCAGCGACGGCAGCATCTCGGGTCTCAGCCTCTACGGCTTCACAAATTTCAGCACGTTTCCTTTCCTGGGTTCAGCCATTTATATTGAGGGTGCCCGCAACAAAGTTGTGACCTCCTTTATCGGCGTTGACCCGAATGGGGACATTGTTCCTACCAAGCAAAATGTCATTGGCGTGCTGCTCAACGCTGGGGCCACGGGGAATGTGATTGGTGGTGTAGGCGGCGAGACGGTGGCAAACTTTATTAGCGGTAATACTAATAATGGCGTGGTCATCCTCAACTCGTCAGGTAATTTCATTCAAAATAACTATATCGGCCTCGCCCGTCAGAACAAGACGACCACGATTGTGCCGCGTCCTAATGTTCAGTATGGCATTCAGGTCACGACGAGCGGCAACGGGGTCAGCGCCAATAATGTCATCGGCGGTACCGATAGCGGGTTGGCGAATGTTATTGGCAGCAACGGTCAGGCTGGCATTCTGTTGAGTAGCCTTGGCACCACAGGCACGCTGGTTCAGGCGAACTATATTGGCATTGATAAGCTTACCAATACTAATTTCGCCAATACCGGCGCTGGGGTGCTGATCGAGAACGGCGCGAATGGCAATATCCTTGGGGGCACGACGACCGCTCCGCTGGTGATCAGTGGCAATACCGGCTATGGCGTCCAGGTGCGTACCAACGGCCCGGTGACGAGCAATAACGCCGTGAATGCCACCACGTTCATCGGGACGGGCATTGGCGGTACCACGGCCATGCCCAATGCGCTTGGCGGCATCTTGGTGGACGATAATATTACCGGGACGCGGATTGCGGGCACGGGTTCCGATCTGCGGATCGCCGGGAATAGTGGCCCCGGCATCCTCGTGCGGGGCAGCGCCAACACGAGTACCAGCATCGCCACCGCCCTCGTCGGCGTTGTTCCGGTGGTCGGAACCGGTACCAATCCTTCGTCGAGCCTGCCCAATACCGGCGGCGGCATTCTGATTGAAGATGCCACCGCCGCGAGCGTGCAGTCCAGCACAATTTCCGGTAATAGTCTGTTTGGCCTGCGCCTTAGTCGCGTTTTTACCTCGACCGTCAGTGGAAACTTTGTTGGGGCTGACCTCGCCCGCACCGGGTCGCTCCCGAATGCTGGTTCCGGGATTGAACTGTTTGACGTGGGCAATCTCACCGTTGACACCAACGTCGTTACCGGCAACCTCCAACTGGGCGTGCTGGTGCGCGGGGCGACCAACAGCAATTTGCTCGCTAACACGATTGTCGGCAATAGCGCCGGTGGCTTGCTACTTGAAACCACTGGCCTCTCGCTCACGACCGGCACCAATGTCTATACCAATACGATTTCAGGGAATAATTTATTTGGCCTGCGGTTGAGCGGCACGTTTACAACGACCATGCGGAAGAACTATGTTGGCCTGAATACGACCTTTACCGACCGTTGGCCCAATCTCGGCAACGGCGTTGAGGTCTTTGAGGCCCGCAATACTTATGCAACCGATACCTACGTCGCGGGCAACATCGGCACTGGTATTTTGATCAGCGGAACCAATACGGTTACTACTACCTTCAATAACACCGTCGCCGGCCTCGTCATCGGCACAAATGGCTTTACCGTAAGTAAAGCGAACAGCGGCCCGGCGATCCACGTCACGGGTGGGGCGAGCCAGACGACGCTTAGTAGCGGGACGTTGGGCGGCGACGCGACCACCGTGGCGGGCCCTGCTGGGGTACAGCTTGATGGCACTTCGGCAGTCACCGTCACGTTCCTCCGCATTGGCTGGGTGCCAAGTACGGCGGTCGCCGCCTCAACGCCGGTGCCGCTTCCCTTCGGTACCGGCATCATGGTCACGGGGCCGCTCAGCGACATTCAGATTCTCTCAAATACGCTGCGCTACAACCAAGGGCCAGCCATCACCGTTACGGGCAACAGCAAGCGCGTGCGGATGCTCGGCAATGGGCTGAGCGGCAACGGGAGCGCGACGGCACTGGTGGGAACGAGTTTGCTCACCGCACGGCCCGCCACCACCGACACGGGAAGTGCGGCCAACCCCAATCACGACATTGACCCGCCGCCGATTGATGTGACGACGTTTACCGACCCGTTGCGCCTGCGGGTGACTGATGCTGGCCTCATTGACGGCTATGTGATCACCAGTACCGTTCGCACCGAGGCGGGCGTGAGTCCAGTGTCGGCCTGTATTTCCTGTACCATTCAGATCTTCCGCCCCGGCCCGGAAGCCTCGCCCACTTCCGGCCAAGGCTACGAGACCTTGCTAACCTATGCGGTCGGTGGTAGTGCCCTTGATGCGGTCGGCTCCTTCACTGCTGACGCCAACGGCCATTTTGCGCGCCAGATCTACGGCGGCGTAGGTGCCTCCGGCTCGCAACTCTTGCTGATTGCCACCGATGGCTTTGGCAACAGTTCCGAGTACGCGATCTTCCCGCTTAGTCTCGGCTTCACCCTGACCAACTTGACCGGGGCGACCAGTCGTGGGCCGGGTGAGTCTGCAACCTACACCCTGCGGCTGAATAACACCGGCTCGCTCGACCTGACGGGGCTGCGGCTTCAGACGCAGGGCACGCTCCCAGCCTGGGGCGTCACCACCAATCCCGTCTCCAACACGCTCTTCACGCTCACCAGCCCCGTACAGGCCGGTAGTTCCCGGTTGCTCACCGTAACCCTGACGCTGCCCATCGGCACCAATGCCAACGCTCAACCAGGGTTGAAGGACGTGACTACGGTGAAGGTGGTGAAGGACAGCAGTACCTACTCGCAAGCCGTTACGCTTGAGACGACAGTGCTGCCACGGCCCGTGTTGGTCGTCTCGCCGACGGTCAGCCTTGGCTCGGCCAAACCTGGCGAGACGGTGCCGCACACGCACGTCATTCGGAATGACGGCAACGTCCCTGTCACGATCAGCATCACCGAGACGACAATAGACGACGTAGGCGCGACGGGTCTGTGGGCGACCACCGTCAGCGCGCACAGCTACACCATCGCCTCTGGTGGCGAAGCCCGTGTCGGCGTCGAGGTCACGGTGCCGTCGGGCGCGCAGGTACTGAAGGCAAATGGCGATCCGGTGCAGGCGATCACCTACCTTACGGCGACGGTGCCACTTTCGCCCACCGGCGGCTTCGGGCCGATCACGCTGCCCTTCTCGGCCACGACCCAGGTTGACATTGAGCCCGACGCGCTCATCACAGATGGCAATCAGGTGCAGGACGGGGCGGCCACCAAGACGACCATCTTTACCCATTACGTCCAGAACCTCAGCAATCGAGCGACCCAGTTCTGCTTTGTTTGGTCAACCACCCCCGGCGACAGCACCGTCACCTTCCAGTCGCTCAACCGGGACGTCGTGATTGATGCCAACGGCTGCTTTAGCCTCGACACCGTGACGGATGTCGCGGCGAGGCGCTACCAAAGCTTGCAATTCGAGGCCCGCGTTTTGGTTGATCAGCGCAGCCTGCCGGGCGACACCGAAACGGTCACCTTCGCCGTTCGCGAACAGACGACGCAACTGCTGATCGGCCCCGGCGTGACGGATCGGGTCAATGTCATCTACGGCATTATGTTGCCGAGAATCTATCTGCCGCTTATAGCACGGTAGGGTCGGGGGTCCGTATAAGACCTGTCAGGTGCGCGCCCGGGAGTAGTTGCGTAGTGGCTCGCCACAGTAATGGTGCGTGCAGGAATGTACGGGCGCTCCTTGTGGGTACCCACGTTGATGCCATATCGTTCATGGTTTTTCATCCCGACGGTACGGCCTACGGAACGCTCGCACGGCCTTGAAGGACGCACTCGCCCATGATCCGAGCGCACATGATCCGCCTCAACCCCACACCTGAGCAGGAAAGCCTGTTCCGACAGGCCGCCGGGACGGCACGGTTTTGTTACAATTGGGGCTTGCAGGCCATCAAAGCTGCGCTTGACCAAGGCGTGGCGGTTCCAACCCATCGTGCGCTTCGTGACGCCTTCAAGCGCATCCGGGCGGCGGAGTACCCCTGGACGTTCAATGTCGGCAAGTCGGCGGTTGAGGGCGCATTCGTCAACCTAGGGCGGGCCATCAAGAACTTCCTTGATAGCCACAGCGGACGACGCAAGGGCAAACGAGTCGGTTTTCCGACCTTCAAGTCGCGTCGGCGCGGGTATGGATCATTCTACGTCGCCAATGACCGCCTCACGGTTGACGGGCCTACGCTCACGGTGCAAAAGGTCGGTGCAGTGAACATGACCGAGCCGTTGCGCTTCGTCGGAAAGATCCTTGGCGCAACGATTCGCTATCGGGCCGGGTGGTGGTGGATCAGCATCCAGGTGGAGGTTGACCACACGCCACCGACCCACACCGGTTCCGCGCTTGGGGTCGATCTCGGTATCAAATCGCTGGCGGTGACAAGCGAGGGTGAGGTGTTTGAGAATCAAAAGCAGCGACGGAGCGTTTGCGGAACTCCGCCGCCAACTGGACTACAAGGCACCGACCTTCGGGAGCCGGGTCGTGGCGATAGGGCGGTTCTATCCGTCCAGCAAAACGTGTAACGCCTGCGGGGCGGTAAACCAGGAACTTACGCTCGCCATGCGGGAATGGCCATGTCCGACGTGCGGCACGGTGCTTGACCGCGACCTGAACGCGGCACGCAATATTCGGGATGAAGCGGTACGGCTCACTGGTGCCTGAACCAGTCGTCTCGGTTGTGGCTACGTCGAGACGTAAAACCGGCCTGTGGACTGGCGGTAAGACC